>CAYTDY010000115.1:0-7512 GCA_964436665.1 uncultured Desulfobacteraceae bacterium | reverse complement strand
AGGACCATAAGAATACCAGAACCATCACAGAAGCCCTCTGGGTGGAAAGTTGAAGACCAGTTAGCAAGGCATAGGCTATCACTGGCAAAGTGGTTATAACTGCTGCAAGTTTTCTTATGTCTGTCACAAGTGTCAAACGATAGGAGAGAGATAATAGCCACCTTAGAGCCTTAAAGAACAACCACGCTACCAAACCAAGGTGAAGACCTGAAACAGCCATTATATGGCTTACACCTGATCTATCAAATGGCTCTCTTATTTTAGATGTAAGATCCTGCCTTTCTCCAAGAATAAGGGCGATATAAATAGGGCTTGTAGTCTTAGAAAGCCTTTCACAAAAAAATTTTCTCAAAGGACCTCTGGCCTTCTCCAATATAGTTCCTGCAAAACCAAGATCTCCTTCTCCCATTGGAACAACATATCGTCCATCGGATACTACGGCCATAAAGGAAAGCCCCTGGCTCAGCATATAGAACCTGTAATCAAAGTTGCCTGGGTTATTAAAGTTCTCGAATTCTTTTAGCTTAGCAGGAAAGCGGATTCGTTCACCTACTTTTAGACCACCCTTGTATCCATATATCTTTAAGAGGAGATTAATTTTGACTCTCTTGAACTCTTTAGAAAAAAAGATTTTTTCTGCATGGATTGGGGCACTTGCCATATTGAATCTTATCTTGGGCGGGCTATAGATTGTTCCCTCAATAACTACTCTCTCACTCCTATTTATTATTTGAGACAGCCCTGATAGGGTAGTTTTGTTTATCTGGGAATTGATTCCTATTAAGATAAATATGGCCACCAACCAAAAAGAGTGGATTTTAAAAGGGATGATGAAGGTAATACCCAGACATAATAGAGTGGCTAAAGGAAGAAAAAATACAGATAGGCTAACGTTCGTCAGAAAATTATGACCAATGAGGATCCCGACAATGGTTGCGCATAGTGCAGAGATAAGAGGGCGAGAGAACATGAGTACTAATACTTTTCACGCCAAATCTTTGACCCAAGAAGAGATAATTTCAGATCGAGGTCTTGATAACCTCTATCAAGATGATATACTCTTGAGATCTCTGTCCTTCCTTTTGCTGCCAGCCCAGCAAGAACAAGAGAGGCACTTGCCCTCAAATCAGTTGCCATGACCTGGGCTCCAGACAAATTCCTATTGCCCCGAACCAGGGCCTGGCTTCCATTGATCTCAATATCTGCCCCCATCCTTCTTAATTCACTGACGTGCATGAATCTATTTTCAAATATGGTCTCCCTAATCATGCTCCATCCATCAGCAATGCTCATCAGCGCCATAAATTGGGCCTGCATATCTGTAGGAAATCCAGGAAATGGCATGGTTTTCATATCTGCGCTTTTAATGTTATCATGGCCTATAGCAACAAGGTCTGCTCCTTGTCTTTTTATTTCCATGCCTATATCAAGAAGTTTTTCTATAATGGCTTCAATATGGTCTCCATTGCAGCCCTTTATCCTTACGTTCCCCTTTGTTATACCTGCAGCGATCAAAAATGTTCCAGCCTCAATCCGGTCAGGTATAATAGCATGCCTAACAGGATGCAATTCTTTTACCCCAGTAATGGTTATAGTATCAGTGCCTGCCCCTTTGATTCTTGCTCCCATTCCCTTTAGCATATGGGCCAAATCAACAATCTCTGGTTCTTTAGCGGCGTTGTTTAAGATAGTCTCGCCTTCTGCTTTAACAGCAGCCATCATTAAGTTTTCGGTTCCAGTAACCGAGCATATATCAAAGAATATAGTAGCTCCCCGGAGTTTATCAGCGCTGGCAACCACATATCCATGCTCCAGGTTTATGTCAGCTCCCATTGCAGATAGGCCCTTGAGATGTAAGTCGATTGGCCGAGCGCCTATAGCACAACCTCCAGGAAGTGAAATTTTAGCCTTCCTAAATCTGGATAAAAGGGGGCCTAAGGTAAGTATAGAAGCTCGCATCGTCTTGACTAATTTGTAAGGGGCAATATGGTTTCTAAGGTTATCGGAGTTCACCTTGAGGGTTTGACCATTCTCCTCGAAGATAACTCCGAGATTGGACAAGATCTCTTTGATAGTCTGGATGTCTTTTAATTTAGGGATGTTATCTAATGTATTCCAACCACCTGTCAGGAGACAAGCTGATAGGATAGGCAAAGCAGCATTCTTGGACCCGCTAATTGTTACCTCTCCTTTAAGTGGAACTCCTCCCTCAATAACGATTTTATCCATTCCTCTTTTGAGCCTTTACAAGTCGGTATTTTTTTCTGTAATCCCTGATGCGTTCTTTATAACTAAAGGACTGTGTTGAATTTATCAGATTTAATGCCCTTTCCGTCTGATCTGGATCCATCTCTATCAGGAGCCATCCACCAGGTTTTAAATAGCTTCCACTTTCTTCAATTATTCTTTTAATAAAGTGCATACCATTTTCATGCCCATCAAGTGCAATTCGAGGCTCATGATAAAGTATCTCTGGAGGCAGTGTTTGAAATATATCAGTAGGAATATAAGGGGGATTGGATATGATCATATCAAAGGAAATGGAAGTGTTTGAGATGGGTTGCAAGAAATCACCTTGGCAGAAGTTTATTTTACTATTAAGGTTGTGGTGTTTTGCGTTATCTCTGGCTACAGCCAAGGCATCAAAAGAAATGTCACTTGCCCAAATGGTAGCACTTTCAATTTCTTTTGCCAAGGCTATGGCTATCGCCCCAGATCCTGTGCCTAAATCTAATATTTTTGGTTGACTACTGTCTGATAAAAGATTTCTCTCCCTGAGCTTAAGTGTCTCTTCAACAAGAAGTTCCGTCTCTGCTCTTGGAATCAAAACTGCTGGGCCAACTAAAAAATCAAGAGACCAAAACTCCTGATGCCCAGTAATGTATTGAATAGGTTCTCTTTTTAGGCGTCTCCTAATAAGGGAGCGATACCCATCTATCTCTAAACTACTTAGTGGTTGCTCGAATTCAAGGTACAGTTCAACTCTGCTTTTCTTTAGTTGGTGGGCCAGCAATACCTCGGCACAAAGGCGGGGGCTCTCTATCCCTTTGTCTTTGAGAAACTCCGTAGTTACATTTAAGATTTCCTGGATAGTCCATCTTTTGGCGGTCATGATAGGTGGGTTACTTGGCCCTTCTCGAGCTCTGTCTTAAAATGAGCTAAGAGAGGATGCAAGACTAAATCAAGTTCACCCTGCAAGACCTCCTCGAGTCTATAGATTGTCAACCCGATTCTATGGTCGGTCACCCTCCCCTGGGGAAAATTATAAGTTCTGATCCGTTCACTTCTATCACCCGATCCCACCATATTTTTGCGCTCCTGGGAAATCCTTGATTGCTGTTCTGCCTGTTGCATGTCCACCAGACGAGACCGGAGGACCTTCATGGCTTTCGCCTTGTTTTTGTGCTGGGATTTTTCATCCTGGCAAGACACTATCAATCCTGTAGGAATATGTGTGATCCTCACAGCTGAATCTGTAGTGTTAACACTCTGGCCTCCAGGGCCTGAGGATTTATACACATCTACTCTGAGATCAGCTGGATCAATTGATATATCCACCTCTTCCGCCTCAGGCATTATTGCTACAGTAACAGCTGAGGTATGTATCCGGCCCTGGGCCTCTGTCTCTGGTACCCTCTGTACTCTGTGAACCCCACTCTCATACTTTAGTTGGCCATATACCCTTTTTCCCTCTATCGAGGCAATGACTTCCTTAAAACCACCCAAGCCTGTAAGGTTTTGGCTCAGGATATCCATCCCCCAACCCTTTTTTTCTATATAATGTCCATACATCCTAAAGAGATCTGCGGCAAATAGGGCTGCCTCTTCTCCACCAGTTCCTGCCCTTATTTCAAGAATAATATTTTTTTCATCCTTTGGATCCTTGGGAAGGAGCAAAAGCTCTATTTCATATTCCAGCTTAGCTAACTGATCCTCCAGGTTTTCTACCTCTGTCTGTGCGAGTTCCCTTATCTCCTTGTCAGGATCATTGAGGAGACTTTGGGTATCTTTAATCTTCTCTTTTGTTTCTTTGTACTTACGGAAGGCATCCACGATATGTAGAAGACTAACATGCTCTTTTAGGTATTTCTGATAGAGGTTTTGTTGCTGAATAACCTCCGGCTTACTCAGTTCGTATTCCAGAGTATTAAGCCTTCTTTCTGCCTCTTCAATTTGGGAAAACATAATTATGTATCTCGGAATTCCTACAATTTATTGAACTTACAGTATTTTTACCATCATCTGATTTATGCTGGCCTCATGGAATGATGGCCCGCCCTGGCGCGACTTGCCTGGAACATAATGTTGAAGCCGTAATATTTAATAAGCGGTAGCCTTGCTCAAGCATTGCAAACAAGGTCTGGGCCAGGGAATGGTGGCAAAATGGAATGGTGGGTTGTAAAAGCTGAAAAAATCATATTTATTTCTTTTTCTTCTCCTGAACCCATCATTCCAGTATTCCAATATTCCAATTGGGGCGAAGCCCCTAAGTTCCTATTCTCTTATCTTTTCTTTTTATTACTTTTATTATTTTCCCCAATCTTCTGATACTTACGTCTGAAGCGCTCAACACGTCCCCCGGAGTCAACAATTTTTTGTTGCCCTGTAAAGAGGGGATGACATTGAGAGCATATCTCGACCTTAATCTCTTTAACAGTAGAAAAGCTCTCAAATTCGTTGCCGCAAGCACAATGAACAATTGCCTTTTGAAAGGGGGGATGAATATCTTTTTTCATACTGTCAATCTCCATTCATTAAAGATTAAAGGCTTAAGTGCCTAAAATTAAGGCAATAAACCTAAGAAACACAAAAGCAACAAATTATTGATTCATTGATGCCAAAAACTCTTTATTGTCCTTAGTTCCCCTTATTTTTTCTAATAGGAATTCCATAGTATCAACCGGGGTAAGAGGTGCAAGGAGTTTACGTAGGATCCAGATACGATTGAGGACTTCTTCCTCAATCAATAGTTCCTCCTTCCTTGTTCCTGAACGATTGATGTCAAGCGCAGGAAATATTCGCCTATCGCTGAGTTTTCTGTCGAGATTGACCTCCATATTACCGGTCCCTTTGAACTCTTCAAAGATTACTTCATCCATCCTGCTTCCTGTTTCAATCAGGGCGGTTGCAATTATGGTTAGGCTTCCTCCCTCTTCAAGGTTTCTGGCAGCCCCGAAAAATCTTTTCGGCCGATGAAGAGCATTTGAATCAACGCCCCCGGATAAAATTTTGCCACTCGGCGGAACCACTGTATTATAGGCCCTCGCCAGACGAGTAATACTGTCTAAGAGGATAAAAACATCCTTTTTATGCTCGACCAATCTTTTCGCCTTCTCGAGTACCATCTCAGCTACCTGTACATGACGTTGAGGAGGTTCATCAAAGGTCGAACTAATAACTTCAGCCTCCACAGAGCGAGCCATATCAGTAACTTCTTCAGGTCTCTCATCAATTAAAAGGACTATTTTATGTATATCGCTATGGTTTCTTGTTACTGCATTTGCAATGTCTTTAAGAAGCATTGTCTTTCCTGTTCTAGGTGGAGAGACAATCAATCCTCTTTGTCCTTTCCCTAATGGGGTCATTAGATCCATAATCCTGGTTGAAAGGTTATCAGGGTCCATTTCTAATTTTATCCGCTCTGTTGGGTAAAGAGGAGTCATATTATCAAATAGTATCTTATCTGCAGCTACTTCTGGGTCTTCATAGTTGATATTCTCTACCTTTAGTAAAGCAAAGTATCTTTCCCCATTCTTTGGTGGTCTTATCTGTCCTGAAACAGTATCGCCTGTTCTTAAGCTAAATCGTCTAATCTGGGATGGTGAGATATACATATCGTCAGGCCCGGGAAGGTAGTTAGAATTAGGAGAGCGGAGAAAACCAAAGCCATCTGGGAGAATCTCCAATACCCCTTCTCCATAAATGACACCATTTTGTTCTGTCTGGGCCTGTAAAATAGAAAAAATGAGATCCTGCTTTCGCATACCAGTAGCGCCTTCAATTTTGAATGTCTTAGCTACATCCATCAATTCACTTATATTTTTAGTTTTAAGCTCAACTAAGTTCATCTCTTATAAACCTCGATAGATTTACATACATTCATTATTCTTCTTTTACCCCTTTTTTGGACTCCTCAGTAAAAAAAGAAAAATGCACTTTATAACCTCAAATGAGGTACTTTACTACAAGTTCATTATTCCTGAAAATTATGAGTAAACGTTGATTATAAAGTAGACCTTCAATGATGAAAAGTTTAATAACCTAATATAGCGAGGAATGCATTTCTTGTGGATTTATAACATACTATTTAATATAATATAGCTCTAACACCGTTATGTCAAGGGTTTTCACAAGTTATTTTAACATTTATAATTCTTGATTTTCATTGAGCCATTTCAGGAGGCAGACCATGTCCATTGGAAGAGGGGCCTCAAATTCCACATATCTACTTGAATCAGGATGAACAAATCCCAATAATTCGGCATGGAGCATCTGCCTCTTTACTAAAATAAGAGCCTCTTTTAATATCAAAGACTGTTGCTTCCACCATCTTTTTCCATATCCATACAAAACATCACCTACTACCGGATAACCCATATATGCCATATGAACTCTTATCTGGTGAGTTCTTCCTGTACGGGGGCTTATCCTCAAGAGTGAAAAGCCAAGAGAAAAGATAGACATGACCTTCCACTCAGTCATGGCCATTTTCCCTTTTAAAAGAGAGATACTCATCTCTTTTCTCTTTACTGGATGTCTACTGATAGGTAAATCTATTATCCCCTTCTCTTTTTTTATATTGCCATGGACAATGGCCAGATATCTTTTCTTCACCTCCCTTCTTTTGAATTGATTAGCCAAGAAATCATGAGCTCGATCACTTTTAGCTACTACCATCACGCCTGAAGTATCTTTATCAAGCCTGTGAACAATCCCCGGCCTTATCGGACCACTAAAAAAAGAAAGATTGTTACATTTATAGAGAAGGCCATGGACCAAAGTTCCTGTATAATGGCCAGCAGAAGGATGAACCACCAGGCCTGGAGGTTTATTGACTACCAAAATTGAATTATCTTCGTAAAGAAGGCCAAACTTTACATTTTCAGGGATTTCTAAAGGGGCTGATTTGGGTAAAAATGAAATCTTTATCCTGTCGCCAGGTTTTGGTTGATAACTCGGTTTCTTTCTTTCACCATTAACGGTTACTGCGCCAGTCGTTATGAGGTTTTGAATCCTTGCCCTTGATAAACTCACATCCTTATTATCAGAGAGAAACTTATCAAGCCTTGCATCTATTTCTTCTGATGGTTGACGAAAGATAAATGTTTTCTCCCAACTGTTTACCACAACTCTCTGCTAACGTAAGCTTTATCCTTTATCCTGTTGGGTTTGCACAAAGAGATTCGATTGAATATCTCTTTCCACATCTTCCTCCTTCATGTTTTTAGCGAGGGAGATCTCCTTTACAAGCAGACTTCGGGCTGTATCCAACATCTTTCTTTCTCCAAAGGA
>CAYTDY010000114.1:0-7549 GCA_964436665.1 uncultured Desulfobacteraceae bacterium | reverse complement strand
TGAATACACCTAGTATGCGCCTGTAGCTCAGCTGGATAGAGCAGCGGACTTCTAATCCGCAGGTCGCAGGTTCGAGTCCTGCCAGGCGCGCCAGTATTATCAAGGGTTAGCCATTATTGGTTAGCTCTTTTTTTATGCACAGGCCATTTATATGATGTCGGATGCTGATACACTGACTGATACTGACCTTTACCCTAAAAAATAATTTGGCAACCAGAGAAGCTCCCTCGTCTTATAATTCACAGAGGTCAAGACGGAAACGTTGGGGAGACTGCCTCAGAAAAAAAGTCCAATTTAAGAATCAGCTTGCATATTCCAACACTAAGCGCTTAGGCATCGGCTTTAGGTCTTTGGGGATATATACCGTTCCCACTACCCCGGCCTTGGTCTCAATCTTGAATCTGTGATAACGTTTGCTGTCTTGCTCATACTTGAATTGACCTTTGATTTCTTCAGCATTGCTCATCTTAGAATCTCCTTTTTTAATACATTATTCCGGTCTTATGGAATGTGAAGTCCAAACTCTTTCTCTCATAGCGTGAGAGTAAATAATCACCCCTAACAGGCGGCTTGATTGTAATCTTAAAGGGTTCTTATTTTCCTCTCACAAAACATTAATATATATCATAAACATATTTAAGCAAAACTCAAATCACCAATATAGCTGAATGTTTAGATATTAATTAACTTAGCAAGAAAATAGATTTTGATATCTCTTACCAGAACGATCTTTCCAGTAACCCCTGTGATAAGCGTCTGAAATTATCAGGGGCAACACAAGGCTTGCCTCACTCCACACCATCTGCTCGAACCGTGTGTCAACCTTACCCCATGAACATGCCTCTTTAAGAGTTGACCCTGAAAGGCCTCCATCTCTTTCATCAGCAACGGTGATCTGTATCGCATACTTATGCATAGGCCGTTGATTACCTAAAACATCGGCAGCTACCACTACATCCTGTGCGAAGTTCTTTGGCACCCCGCCCCCAACTATAAAAAGGCCTGTCTGTTGGGAGGCGATCTTGATCCCTGTTAGCTCCCTGAAATCCCGTACAGAATCAATGGACACATGCTGGTTTGGATTTTTTTGCTGATGGAAAATAAGGCCAAATCCTGCACTCGAATCTGAAAAGGCCGGCACAAAGATGGGAACATCATATCTGTAGGCCTCGAGGATAACAGAGTTCACTTTTGGGTGATGTTTCTCAAGGTAGGCTCCCATCTCCTTTATAAATTCCCTTGATGAATATGATCGTTTCGGTAGACTATCGGCAATCTTTGCAACCGTTAAATCGCACTCCCTTAACTCATCCTCACTGATATAGGTATCGTATATCCTATCAATATGGAGTTCTCTTAAATGATGGTCATCCACATCAGAATCACCTAAATAATGGTGGAATCCTATACCTTCAAAGAAGTCCTGATCTATAATAATTGCACCGGTCGAGACAATTACATCAACCATTTTGTATCTGATCATATCTGCCACCACACCTTTTAATCCTGCACTAAAAAGTGAACCCGCAAGGGTGAGAATTATTGAGCAAGAGCCATCCTTTAACATTCTGTTAAAGATAACCGAGGCATTGTGGAGGTTTCTGGCCTGGAATGACATCCTACCATATGCCTCGATTATGGAACGTGCATCGAATGATCGGATATCTATATGCCCAATGGTGTTTTTTAGCAGTGATTTTTTATCCATATCTTAAATGCCTAAAGTGCATCTTATTTTTGATTTGCGATTTTAAATCGGCAATCGACAATCTAAAATCTAAAATAAAAGAATTCCTAAATCCCATATCACAAATCCGCTTGGCTTAAGGACTTTCTCTTGCTGCATTATCAAAATAAATAGTTAAGTTAAACCATAATTGTTCCTAACGGTTTTTGAATATATAACTTAAGAATTGAAAGACCAGTTTAGCAGCAATAAAATCAGGTGCCTTGTTGTATTTATTTGGCATAAGCTCCACTACATCAAAGCCAACAACATTCCTCTCTTCAGCCACCTTTTTTAAAAGCCCTATAATTTGATACCAGTCAAGTCCTCCTGGCTCTGGAGTGCCTGTAGAAGGCATTATGGAAGGATCAAATACATCCAGATCTATGGTTACATAGACATGAGAAGATAAAAGTTCAATTACCTTCTCAATCCAATAATCATCTGAAAAGATATCTCTTGCAAAAAAAACCCTTGATATATCCAATCTATCGAACTCTTCCCTTTCCATAGACCTTATTCCTACCTGTACTGCCGGGCAGACTTCCTTTACTCTTGCCATTACACAGGCATGGTTGAAGGGTGAGCCATTGAAAGATTCCCGAAGATCGGCATGTGCATCAAGCTGTAGAACTGTAAGATCTGAAAAATACTCTTTAATTCCCTGAACAGCCCCATGAGTTATTGAATGATTACCTCCCAGCATGACCGGGAATTTGTCGTCTTTGGTAAAGGAGTAAAAATTCTCTCTAATAACCCGGTTCAACTCCTCAGGAGATCTTGGAAGATCACATAATTGAAAGGTATGTATTCCATGCAAATGAACCTCGCTATCTGTCTCAATATCATATAGCTCTACGTGTGCTGAAGCTTCAATTATCGCATCTGGCCCCAAGTCTGCCCCTTTTTGCCACGTGGCTGTATAATCATATGGGACAGGGAATATTATAATTTTAGCAGACTTATAATCTGTCCAATTGGAATCCTTTCCTCCAAAGATAATATCATTCATGATACGGCCTGGGCTAAATGGATGTTTCTTGGAAAACCTGCTCCCCTTTCAATCATATAAACCTTTGGCTTCTTAGAGATAAACGCCTTTATAATTAGATCTCTGGCCAGATCTGTATTGAATGGTTTACATGAGAAAAGATCTACAAAGGCATAACCTTTTTCTATGAAGGTATGGATTGATAAATGACTTTCAGCTATAACTACAAATCCAGTTATGCCCCTGTCTTCGGGAATGAGACCGCTATAAGGAAAGACATAAGGTTGAGTGATTTTGACCATCCCAATCTTATCGGAAAGGGTATTGAGAAAGTTAAAGATGAAATCAAGGTTATTGATTCTTTCTTGATCGCACTCAGATAAATCCAGCATAAGATGGGGGCCAAAATAGGATTTCTTGTTCATTGCGCATAAACCCTCCCTATTAAAAATAACAACAAATATTTGGCCAATAATACACAAAACGAAATTACTTTCAACAATTTTTTAAGGTAAAATCCGATCATCCTTTATAGCTTGTCTATCAGATCCCGAAAGAAATATTTATCTGGTGAAATTATTCTTTGGAGAAAGCCCCTTTGTGAAAAAAGATTTGATGAATAACTAAATGAGGCCTAAAATTCTTTACTTCTCCATTGCTTTAATTTACCCTATTTGTTAAATTAAAAAAAAGTAAAAAACTTTCCTGTTATCCTTAATTTAAGAGAGGATTATATCAAAATGAAGAGTATTAAAATCCAGACATTATTAATCACCCTGATAATACTATTTTCCCTGTTCGGCCTGGGGCGGACTGATGATGATCGGCTGATTATTACGAACTTTTCCCAGGGTATCGATGAAAAAGGGGTGCCCCTTGATTGGGAACTTAAAGAAAAAGAAGGGTCCCCCATACTTAGATTAGAAAAGGAAGGAGATGCCCATGTCTTACATCTTATAAGCGAGAACACTTCCTTTGGTTTAGCAAAAAAGATAGATGTGGATATAAAAGAATATCCTTATCTTAATTTTAGGTGGAAGGTAAAAGAGTTACCTCAGAATGGGGATTTCAGGAAAAAAGAAACAGATGATCAGGCTGCTCAGATCTATGTCGTATTTGGCAAGTTTAAGTTAACTGCCAAAATAGTAGGCTATTTATGGGAAACCACAGTACCTAAATTAACAACTGGTGTTAGTCCCGCATGGAAAAAAACTCGCTTAATTGTCCTGGAAAGTGGACCCGAAAAAACAGGGAAATGGGTTTCGGAAAAAAGAAACATCTATGCCGATTACAAGACCCTTTTTAGCAAAAAGCCACCCAAAGCAAATCTTTTATCTATTTATATCAACTCCCAGCATACAGAAAGCAGGGCTGAGAGCTATTTCGGAGAGATATATTTCTCAAAGAGGTAGGTAATTAAGTTTTTGGTAGGGATTAAGGTGAATGGAAAGGGGTCTGCCGCAGGCGGATTCAATCCAATATAGTTGCACCAAGGACCTTTTCCATCCTCTTTAAGGCAAAGTTATGGGCTTCTCGATCAAAATCAGCCACCCCCCTGCGAAAAACAAATGTAGGATAATCCCTGTTTCTCAAGCCTGCCACAGTTTCCATCACACAGATAGAGGTGCAGACACCAACAAGGTAAACATGATCAACACTCTCTGAGGCAAGAACCTCATGCAAATTTGTATTATAAAAGCCACTGTACCTTTTCTTCTTAATAAAATACTCACCTGGCATGACCTTAAGCTCATCAATCAGTTTCGCTCCCTCAGTATCAATAATACAATGAGGGGGAAATATATCAAACTCTTTATCATCTTTATCATGACAATCACTGAGAAAAATGATAGCAGCCCTCTCATTCCTCATATTTCCCAGGGTGTCCACAACAAATGGGATTATCTTTCTGCATTCATTACCACAAAATAGGGCACCTTTTTCTTCCATAAAATCCTTTAACATATCAACCACAATTAATCCTTTTTTAGCCACCAAAACCACCTTTCAATTCTCTAAAAAGGAAATCAATTTAGAAGATTAAAAAATCAATTCAATTAATACAAGGAAAACATCTTGACAATAATAGAAAAAAAATCGTAGATAGGTTTATATTTAATTAATTAAAATAAATCAACCTTTATCAAGGAGGAGACAGTTGAAATCTAAGGGTATATATTTAGGTCTTTCTTTATTTTTCGCTCTTTTTTTAATCCTATCTCCATCTGTATTAGCAGGCCAAAAGGTTACACATATAGCAAAAGAGGGTGATACTCTTTGGTCGATCTGTGAACAATATTATGGTGATCCTTACCTCTGGCCAGAGCTATGGGAAATGAATAAATTTATCACTAACCCTCACTGGCTTAAGCCTGGTGATGTCATAGAACTTTTAGAATATGAAGAAAAAAAGCCAAAGCCTAAGAAAAAGAAGATTGTCAAGGTAAAAAAACAGCCTTTAAAGAAACCAACGGGAATAGATGTTTCAAGCCTTACCAATACAAAAGCCCTTGGGTTTTTTCTACAAGAAATCATTGTGCCATGGGGCAGGATTTTTGCCTTTAAGGCCGAAAAGGTACTGCTTTCTAAAAATGATGAAGTTTATCTAAAGATGTCTAAAAAAGATATAAAGCCCGGGGATAAATTTACCATATACAATATCTCAAACCCTATTAAACATCCCTTGACTGGAAAAATATTTGGATACATTTATTTCTTTAAAGGAATATTGGAGATTAAAAAAGCTCAGAAAGATTACTATATTGCTATAATAGATAATTCTTTCAGAACCATTAATAAAAACGATCTTCTTATGCCTTATCGTCCAGTTTCCTCCTGTTTATTTCCTATTCCTTGCCAGGTTAGTCTTACAGCCAATATTGTGGCCTCAAAAGACGCCTTAGATGTCCTTGGACAGTACTCGGTTGTATATATCGATGCTGGCCATAATACAGGGATAAGAAAGGGTAATCTCCTTGAGGCCATAGAGGAAAGAGAATCTATTTCTGACGAACAAAAAAAAGAGAAGGTTTCCTTGCCTCCTACTATTCTTGGTAAAATACTGATCCTGCAAACCACAGAAAATACCTCTACAGGAGTGGTATTTTGGGCATCTAAAAATTTTACAAATGGGGCCAAGGTCAGGACTCTGGTCTGGCATAAGCGACCAAGAGAATTAGCTATTTTACCAGCCTGCCCTGTTAAATAACTATTACTGAAATCACAACACAATATCGTTTATTGCAGGAATTCTGAAATATCGCCTATTAACGAGATCCTTATTCAACAGGGCCTGCCCTGTTAAATAAGATTTGAGTCTCTTTTTCAAAAACATTTTAAGATGATACGATGCTCAAATCTTGGCTTGAGGTTCTGAGTAAAACCCATATAAAATCCATACCCTTCCCGCTTTATAATACCTATGATTAAAAAGTATTTCAGCTTACTATAGTTTATATGTCACTTGATGGTCACATAGCATTGATTACTGGAGCCGGCCAAGGCATTGGTAGAGCTTGCGCTGTTATCTTCGCCTCTAAAGGAGCGGATCTTGTTCTATTAGACAAGAACCCCGAGTCCCTCAGCGAGGTTTCCAATGAAGTAGTCAGAATGGGGCGCAAGATCATGAATCATATATTGGACCTAACCAACCTGGAAAGGCTCCGGGAGCTTCCCGAAAAAATCCGGAAGATTGGCTTAATAGATATCCTGGTAAACAACGCCGGATTCGACCGGCCAGGCACCACAGCCAAAATAGACAAAAAAAGATTTGAGGAGGTTCTGAGCATCCACGTTACCGTACCTTTAACCCTAATCCAGCTCTTTCTTCCGGGCATGCGGAAAGCCGGGTGGGGTCGGATCATAAATGTTAGCTCCATCTACGGAATTACCGGTGGAAAGGGAGAAGTAGCCTACTCAACTGCCAAGGCTGGAATTATCGGATTGACAAAGAGTGTGGCAAAAGAATGTGGGCAGGATGGAGTCACAGTCAATGCGGTACTGCCTGGACTAACTCGGACCCCTACCATAGAAACATTTATGGCTGAAAAGCACAAAAATGCTATTATAACCGATACACCCCTGGGGCGAATGGCTGAACCAGAGGAAATAGCAAGAGTTATCGCATTTCTGGCCTCGGATGAAGCATCCTTTATCACCGGGACTGCTTTACCTGTTTCTGGTGGATGGGGAGTGTGATTATAAGGGCAATCTTCAAATATATTTCTGTAACCATCATACCAGATATACTTCCCACTCATATTTTTCTAATCCGCCTGTGGCGAAGTTAATCCACCTCTCCAACCTCTAAAAAGTCAATTGAGGTATGATTCGAATCACTGCATTAAGTGCATCTGGAAATTACCTCAATACTATGCTAATAATTACATCTTGTAGGGTATTCAGGGGGATTATAGAGAATATCTTCAAGGTATAATCTATTCACAGGATTTCTACATAGTCTTAGGACTGGCAATGGAAGAATCAAAGGTTAAGGGAGAAGGACATAGAAAAAGACTAAGGGAGAAGCTTATTAAATCCGGTATTGCTGGTTTCCATAACTATGAAATAGTGGAGCTTCTCCTGACACTGGGAACACCTCGAAAAGACTGCAAACAGCAGGCAAAAGCAGCCATAAAAAAATTTAAAACCTTAAGAGGTGTTCTTGAAGCACCACTGGAGGAACTTCAGGAAATTAAAGGGATCGGGCCACACAATGCCTTTGGAATAAAATTTGTTCAGGAAGTTGCCAGGGAATTTCTTAAGGAGAAAATCCTTCAAAAACCTATATGCAAATCGTCAAAAGAGGTCTTTGATTATCTTTACCATTCCAT
>CAYTDY010000113.1:0-7560 GCA_964436665.1 uncultured Desulfobacteraceae bacterium | reverse complement strand
TTGATTGTTTCAGCTGCTTATTCCAAAAATGTTGCCACGATTCTTACAGAGGATCTCAATCATGGACAATATATAGAAGGGATCTTTATCCAAAATCCATTTATTTAATGGAATCAAATTCCGCATTCAGCTTCCAAACCTTTCAGATGGGTTCGCTCTTGCAGTTGCTACAAGGCACAATTCACCATCACTTCACTATTTGGTATATTCCGATGAACTTCCTTTGACTCATCTTTATTTGGTGTTAAGAAATAGGCGGGATACTAGAAATACCGGTAAAATTTTTTAGCGAATATCTTAAATTACTTGATATGGAGGAATTATGATTGTCAGAAATATGAAAGACAAAGAGGTCATGGATACCACCTACCTTGCCCATGGTGGGGCCATAGCACAGATGATACTGGATCGCAGGATATTGAAAGAAATAGGATTCCTGGCTACCGCAAGACTTGAGCCTGGAAGAAAAATTGAGCCTCATATTGATCCCATGGAAGAGATTTATTTTATCATGAGTGGTGAGGGGGAAATGAGTGTGGATAAGGAAACAAGACATGTGGTATCGGGCGATGCCATATCGATCCCAACTGGTTCAAGGCATGGCCTTGTGAATACAGGGAATGAAGATTGTGTAATATTGGTTATTGCATCACCGGTATGGTGAAATGACAACAGACTACAGACATCATAAATTTTTAATCAGGGCAGCAAACTCTCGGAGATTCTTTACTGTAAAGCTGTCTTTGGGACTTTCTCCGTCTCTATCAAGATAATATGCCTTAATCCCTAAACTTTTTGGGACTAAATAGTCAAATTTATAGTGGTCTCCTACATGGATGGTATTCGATGGACTTGTTCCCATGATTTTGCAGATTTGCTCATAAAATTGAGGAGTCTTTTTAACCTGCCTGAAATCAGATGTGGCTGAAAAAATTCGGATAAAACAGTCTTCAATTTCTGCCTCTTTAAGTTCAACTTCCACAAATTCCCTGGCTGCATTCGATGTAACAATAAGATTATAGTATTGAGCCAGATCCTCCATCACCTCTTTAACCTCTGGGAATGACCGTATTTTATCCCTGTGTTCCCTCAACAGATTTTCCCACCTTCCTGGAAGCCTGAAATATTCAAACCAGTATTTAATATCATACCATTCTAAGGCAGAATCACCAACCCTTTCATATTCGGCAATTACTCTGAATGTAGCTTCAGAAAGGCTGATATTATATCTTTTTGCATAAAGTTGGGGGATACCAATCTCCCATACAAAGGTTGTATAGGTGGGATCAATAAGGGTGCTATCTAAATCAAATGAGATAAGTTTCCTTTTTTTCATCTGAAAATAGCCTTCTTACTCAGATATTATAGGGTTTTGATTCATTTCATACATTTTTTATTTGTATTAAGCCTAAATGTCAAAATCCAAATGTCAAAAATGTTATTCAAACAGGCAGTTATTTTAAGACCATAAGCTTTTCACAACTTTATTTAGGTTATTGTTAAAGGTTCTGTCAGAGGTAAGCCCGGGGAGTTTAGAAAAAAAGTCCAATATTTGTGAAAAGAGATTTTAGGTAGCTTTTTTTGAACCTGTATAAAGGACTGCCAGAATTTTAGTGGTTTTTCCTTTATGACATTTTACCAGATGTTCTATCTGAGAGTCATAGTAGATAGAGTCTCCTGGATAAAGGATGTCTCTGTGATCCTCAAGAATTACCTCCATCTCTCCTTCCAGGACAAATATGAATTCCTCTCCTGCATGTTTTGAAGGTTTCTCGTTTTTTAAGGTGGTAGGCTCAAGGGTAACTATAAAAGGTTCCATATGTCTATTCTTCTTGTCTTGACCAAGAGATTCATATGAATAGCCATATTTCACCCCTGATTTAAGAGCAAATCTTGAGGTTAGCCTTCTTTTATCCCTGCGTACTATAGAGAAACGCTTGCTTGGATTCTTCTTAAAAAAATATCCAACCTCAACATCAAGTGCCTTTGATATCTCGATCAATGCCCCGAGGGATGGGGAGTCGAACCTATTCTCTATCTCAGATAAGATTGCGGAAGAAAAACCAGTTCTCTCAGCAAAATCCTGCAAGGACATTCCCTTTTTTTCTCTCAGTCTTTTAATCTTTTCTCCTACACTGAGTATACTCTTAGCTTTTTGTATCTTGTCTACCTTTTCTAAGCCCTTTAAAAATTCTTCATCTTGAGACATAATTTTCTCCTAATCGCTATTAGTAACAAAATCTATCCCTCTTTGGATAGCTTTTTTGTTAATGGGAATCAGATGATGATAGCGTTCATCTAATAAATCCCAAAAGGTTTCAATTAAGGATTCAAGGCTTACAAGCTGTGTCTTTGCTATAAATATTCCCAGTACAACCATATTGCTGAACCTATCGTTACCTGCCTCCCTTGCAAGAGAAATAAGTGGTGCCTTAACAACATCAAGGTCATTCCTTTTAATCTCTTTCTGATCAATAAGTGAGGTATTTACAATCAAAAGGCCATCTTTCTTTACTCTTGACTGATACTTTCTAAGTGAAGGTAGGTTCATGATAATTGCGCTTTGGGGAAAGCCCACAATGGGGGAGCCAATATCCTTTGTAGAGATAACTACAGTACAATTTGCTGTGCCGCCTCTCATCTCAGCACTGTAGGAAGGCCAGAATGTAACATTTTTACCTTCATTCATTGCCGCCTCTGCAAGCATATTACCTATTATCATCACCCCCTGGCCTCCAAAACCGGCAATGGTCACATTGTAGTACATATGATATCCTAAATTTTAAGTGCCTAAAGTGAGCCCGCCCTGGTGCGACATGATTTGAATATACGCTTGCTTCTGATGTATCACCAATCCTGGTTTATCTTTGCTAAGTCAGATTTTGCCAGGTCTGGGCCAGGGATTTCGATATTAGAATTTCGAATTTTCTCATAACTTCTTACTATTCTACAGGGTGTCCGGTATAGTCTTTTCCTTAAATATCTTCAAAGGGAAATAGGGGATTAATTCATCATTAATCCTTTTTACTGCATCTTGAGGGCTCATTTTCCAATTTGTCGGGCAGGCAGAAAGAACCTCGATAAAGGAAAAACCCATATTATTCACCTGCATCTCAAATGCCTTGAGAATTGCCTTTCTGGCCTTCCTGACATTAGCAGGGCTATTCACCGCCACCCTTGCTACAAATGAACTACCTTCGAGAGTTGCCAGCATCTCCGACATCTTAAGTGGATAGCCGTCACCTATGAAACTCCTTCCCAATGGGGTTGTAGTTGTTTCCTGCCCCAACATGGTTGTTGGCGCCATCTGCCCTCCTGTCATGCCAAATACAGTATTATTTACAAATATGACTGTGATATTTTCTCCCCTGTTTGCCGTATGTATTATCTCTGAGGTGCCGATAGCAGCCAAATCACCATCCCCCTGGAATGTAAAGACAATCCTGTCTTTATGGACCCTTTTAACGCCTGTGGCAACTGCGGGAGCCCTTCCATGAGGGGCCTCACATACATCGAGATTGAAATAGTCATAAAGAAAGACACTGCATCCTACTGAGGATATGCCAATGGTCTTGGTCCTGATTTCGAGTTTGTCTATTACCTCTGCAACAAGTCTATGTATTATCCCATGATGACAGCCAGGACAGAAATGAAAGTTAACATCCTTTAAGCTCTCAGGCCTTTTAAATACTTGTTTCATCTGGTTTTTAAGTCCTTTCTTTATTCATGCACTTCTCAATCCGCCCTAAAATTTCCTCGGCCTCTAAGACATTCCCTGTTGGTTTACCATAAAAGGCAACCTGGACATTTTCTGAAACAGATATAAGAACATCTTCTACCATTTGTCCCGTATTCTGTTCAACAACCAGAATATTTTTAATATCTTTGGATACACCTTTTATTTGTTGATTGGGAAATGGGAATAGGGTTATTGGCCTTAACATCCCTACTTTAATCCCCTTGTCCCGGGCCATCTCTATAGATGTTTTTGCTATTCTTGCAGCAGACCCAAAGGCAATTAGGATTAGGTCGACATCCTTGCAGTCTTTGATTTCGCACATGACCTCATTTTTCTGTATCTTTTGATACTTTTTAGAAAGTTTCCAGTTGTGTTCAATAGATTTATCCCCGTCAAGATAGAGAGATTTGATAACATGTGGCCTTCTTCCTTCACACCCAGTAATGGCCCAATTTTTTTTTATTGCCGTTGATTTTTTTCTATCTCGCATATCTACAGGCTCCTTCATCTGCCCCAAAACTGAATCGGCCAAGAGCATAACAGGGGTTCTGTATTTATCAGCAAGATCAAAGCCCTTTATTGTAAGATCATACATCTCCTGAACAGAATAGGGGGCTAGCACAATAGTCCTGTAGTCGCCATGTCCGCCTCCCTTTGTGGCCTGGAAATAGTCACCCTGGGAGGCGGCAATCCCACCCAAACCCGGTCCTGTCCTGGATATATTCACAATTAGTGCCGGGAGCTCATCAGAGGCCATGTATGAAATCCCCTCCTGTTTCAGGGAGATCCCAGGACCTGATGAGGATGTCATAGCCCTTGCACCTGCTGCGGAGGCCCCTAATACCATGTTTATTGCCGCAATCTCACTTTCTGCTTGAAGGAAGGTTCCACCAACCTCTGGAAGGTGTCTGGAAAGATACTCCGGGATATCGCTCTGTGGAGTGATAGGATAGCTAAAATAATGCCTACAGCCAGCGTCAATGGAAGCCACAGCAATTGCCTCATTTCCTTTAATCAATCTTTTTTTTGACTTATTCATTAGTGTTTTTTTGTTTATTGGATTAACTTTAGGCACTTATAACTTTAGCTCACTTTATTTCCATACCTCTATCGCAACGTCAGGACACATTTCAGCACAGTTGGCGCAGCCAACACACTTTTCTTCATCATTTATCTGAGCAGTATGATATCCGAGGCTGTTCATGTTATCACCAATCTTTATCAATTTTTTTGGGCAGGCGGTTATACATAGCCCACAACCTTTACATCTTTCAATATCTATTCTAATTTTTCCCATTCTATCACATCTTTCCTCTTCTTTTAACCTTTTAATCTACTTGCAATTTCTTTTCCAGCTACTATTCCACTGATCGATGCCTGAATAAGGCCCCTTGTAATACCAGCGCCGTCTCCTGCTATAAAAAGATTCTTTGTCTCAGATTCAAGATGATTTGTTAATTTTATCCGGTGAGAATAAAATTTCACTTCAACTCCATAGAGAAGTGTATGCCTGGAGAAGATACCTGGCGCCAGGTTGTCCAATATTTCAAGCATCTCTATGATATCTTTTAGATATCGATACGGAAGAACAAAACTCAGATCGCCCGGAGTTGCTTGATTGAGGGTGGGTTTTGTAATGCATTTTAAAATCTTTTCTTCTGTTGATCTCCGGCCAGCAAGGAGATCGCCAAGCCTCTGGATTATGGCCCCCTTTCCAAGCATATTAGCAAGAGAGGCGATATACTTACCGTATTTAATTGGATCATGGAAGGGGTCTGTGAATGTGCTGCTCACAAGAAGGGCAAAGTTTGTGTTGTCTGATTTTTTTTGGGCGTAACTGTGGCCATTCACTGTGATAATGTCATCAGATTGCTCAAGCACGACTTCACCGTATGGATTCATACAAAATGTCCTGACCTTATCGTCAAATGTCTTGGAATAATAGATCAGCTTGGCTTCATACACCTCTTTTGTTAGGGGTTCCATGATAGGCGCAGGTGCCTCTACCCGTAGTCCGATGTCTACAGGGCTATGCACAGAGGATAGATTTAATAAATTGGCCTGGGACTTCATCCACCCTGCTCCTATTCTGCCAGGAGCAGCTACTACGAAGCGGCTATTAAATACCTGGCCATCTGATAGCCTGACACCTGTTACCTCATTTTTATTAGTCAATATCTCTTCAACATTACATTCAGATTTAATTGATATTTTGTCAATGAGGTCTTGGTGCATCTTTTTCAGAATAGAGACGCAGTTTTCTGTCCCCATGTGCCTTATCATTGTGGGCACAAAGGTTAATCCCACCTTTCGAGCATTAGTAGAAAGGGTTTCTATTTCAGGCACATTAGCACCAAAGATCTTTTCAGGCGCACCATACCTTAGGTAAATCTTGTCTGCTTCTTGTAAGAGTATTTCCAATTTTTCAGTGGATATAAGCTCATTCAGAAACCCACCAACTTCTGTTGACAGATTTAATTTTCCATCACTGTAGGCGCCCGCCCCACCCCATCCGCAGAGGAGATCCCGGCCTGATCGCCCATCTCTCTTGTCAATGTCTTTCCCCTGTTCAATGAGCAAGACCCTATTAATACCCATTTGAGAGAGGGTTATAGAAACAAATATTCCAGCTGGTCCCGCCCCGATAATAATCACATCATAATCAGGCTTCATTACGCCTCTCCGCCTATAAAAAGATAGTTACTACTCGGGTTCATGGGTTCCGGGTTCACGGTTCAACGGTTATTTGCTGAACCATTAACCGTTAAACGCGAGTTTTTCATGAGCCGGTTGAGGAGTCTTGGCATGGACAATGGTTCATGGCTCCAAGTTGAACCCCTGAACCTGATTAGTTACAAAAGGTATTATATTAAATACATGTAGATGCTTTAATTGTAAAGGATATCTAACCTAAATAATATTGTTACATTAGGTAAAATTTATTATGATATTGTCCATTATGATAAAGAATAAAGCAAAATTATCCGCAAAGAGAAGGCCATGACCAATATTGGAGATGTTGTGCTGATCTATCATAGGGAGAAGCCTGCCTTTTTTGCCAGGATTGACTCCATTGAGCCTGATATAAAAAAGGACTGGTTTAGGATACATCTATTAATTTTGACAATCCCCCTAAGAACTGTTACCTGGGTATTGAGGGAAGAATACATAAATGGTGCACCTTTTACAATGGAAGGGAATCCAGTAAGGATCGAGGCTGTAAATCCACTTCCTATAGAATCAGATCCTGGGGATACAGTAAAGAGTGCTAATAAAAAAGTTTCATCTAAGGATGGAAGAAAGATAATACCTTTTAAAAAATCTAAGAAGGACTATATAAAAGGGGTTTGATCAGACCTCAATGAAAACAGCAAGGTTCAATATGAAAAAAATGGCATATATTTTGCTCTATTTTTATGATTAGCTATTAAAGTTATATTGACAAACAATATTTATTTTAATTAAATAAAAAGGTATAGATGTCTGGAATCAAAAATATTAAGGGGAAGACTTATGCTTAAAGCGATGATGATATCTTCAGTAAATATGGATCCAATAACAAATAGTCCAATAATTATCTTAAAAGAGATTGAAGGGGAACAAACGTTACCTATTTGGGTAGGTCTGCTCGAGGCAACGGCAATTGCCAGTGAAATGGAAGGTGTAAAATTTTCCAGGCCCATGACACATGACCTTTTGAAGAATGTTATGGATGAAATGGATATAAAAATAAACAAAATAGAGATCTGTGATTTGAGAGACAATACCTACTATGCCTTTATCCACCTGATAAAAAACGGTGAAGACTTATCAATCGATTC
>CAYTDY010000112.1:0-7604 GCA_964436665.1 uncultured Desulfobacteraceae bacterium | reverse complement strand
CCAGAGTCTCCTTGAGATTGTGGAGCAGGAAGCCCTTCCCTATAGAGGGGCAAGGGTTACACGGATTAAGTTACTGATTGGGAAACTGAGTGGAGTAATGCCGGATGCCCTAAGATTTGCCTTTGATGCTCTCAGCACGGGAGGTATAACCAAGGAGGCATTTCTTGAGATCGAAGAGGTTCCGTTGAGGATAAAATGTAGCCAGTGTGGTAAAATATGCATTTTGGATGATCCCTTCTTGATATGCCCTCTATGTAAGGGCACAGATGTTGAGATGATAGCGGGAAGGGAACTTGAAATAAGAGAAATGGTGATAGAAGATGGAAATCAAGGTAGTCAAGAACATCCTTGAGGCAAACGAGGTGATAGCCTCTCAGAATAGAACGCTCTTTGCTGAGAAGGGGATTTATGTGCTTAACCTGATGGGAAGCCCTGGAGCCGGCAAGACAACGCTCCTTGAAAAGACAATAGAACATCTAAAAGACAGAAATCGTATTGCGGTGATCGAAGGAGACATTGCTTCCTCACGTGATGCAGAGAGGATTGCTGTTCATGCCATCCCTGCTGTACAGATACATTCGGGAGGTGCCTGCCATCTTGATGGGAATATGGTGAGGGGAGGGCTGAAAGAGCTTAATTTAGATCAGATAGATCTTCTCATTGTAGAGAATGTCGGGAATCTTGTATGCCCTGCAGAATTTAAAATTGGTGAGAATGATAAGGTGATGATCATCTCTGTCACTGAGGGCGATGACAAACCGGAGAAATATCCTCTTATGTTTCAGGTTTCCACCGTATTGCTGCTGAACAAGATCGATCTCCTCCCCTATCTGGACTTCGATATGGAAAAATTTCAAGGTGATGCCCTTAAGGTAAATCCAAAGCTCGAGATCATGACCCTCTCCTGCAAAACAGGAGAAGGTCTTGATAGCTGGTTAAGCTGGATTAAGGAAAAGGCCGGCACAAAGGGTAGTTGATGGAAGAGATCGGGGCTCTCCTTATTGAGGGCTCAGGATAAGGATGGCTCTACTATGCTCCTGTATCGCCTTATCGCTAAACCACCAGTACACCTTGTCGCCATGCATATAAGCTTTGATCTGGTCTTTTGTGTGCGGATTGAATAGGCGACCAGAGACACCCCCTGGCAGTACAGCCAGGACCTTGTCATCATCGCCCAGATCGGCTACCATCCGCAAGGATGCGAAAATAGTGACACCAAACGGATCATTAAAATCATAAATACTGGGGCAGAGAGTCTCCCCAGAGCCAAGGGCGGGGTGGGATCCTCCGCCAACCAGTCCTTTTCCAAACCCTTTCCGCCTGATAGGGCTTACGAATTCTATCTGATGCACCTTCTCCCACAGCCATTTCTTGGGATTCCTGCCGAGGCGGGAACCGAGCTCCTCGGCCACATCCAGGGCTGCCTGGTGGAAAAGCCCATCCATAGTTTCCTTGATGTCCTTGGTCTTGACATTATCAAACCATGGCGATGTACCCTCCAGCACCATCTTTTTAAGCCTTTCCTCCCAGAAATACCAGCGATTCAGCATGGTTCTTGCCAGCTTTTCCCCTAACTCGTCCTGAAACACCAAGAATGCAAATTTTCGGTATACAGCCTGGAATATGGTGGGAGCTGTCTTATCAGGATCGTCCATATAATCCCATTTAGAGAGGATATGACCCATCTCCATGGTATCTTCATGGACACTGAGCGCCCTTGCCATAACAGGGGCTATCTCTTTTGCCATGAGATTCATGGTGTCCCTTTGAAATTGCCAGTGCTCATCTACGGATTTATTACCAGGGCTGCTAAAAAGTTGTTTTAGCCTCCGGTAGCGGTAGGATGGTGAGAGGTGGGATGAGTAGTAGTAGGGATAGTCGCTTCCCACGGTCTTATGGTTGCAGGTACCAACCCATCCCTTTTGTGGGTTGTAGAGGTGAGGCATATTATTAAATGGAATCCAGCCAGCCCAGTTATCTTGGCTGTCCTTCACCACATAAGGTATGGTCCCATCTCCTTGCGAGCGAATAGGCAGCTTGCCTGATGTTTGCCATCCGATGTTTCCCTCTATGTCGGCAAAAACAAAGTTGAGCATGATAAAATTCATATGGCTTAGCGCCTCACGAACATCCTTTACTGATTTGGCACTCAGTAGCTGGTAAAGCCCGATTGAAGGCTCCATGCTCTCAAAAGGTGACCAGCGCACGGTGATCACCTTGTTGGTCTTAAGCTCTGGCAGCACTCCGGAAATAACCGGCCCTCTCCTTGTAAGCCTGATTTTAACCTTTTCTTCACTGTACCCCTGAGGTGCGTCCTTGTCTTTGATGGTAAGGATTTCTTCAATCACCTCAAAGGGCAAGGATTTCTCGCCCTCTAAATATCTATCGGGGTCTTTTGGATCCAAGGTCTCAACATAGAGATCCTGTGCATCGCCATAGGCATTGGTAACGCCTATGGCGATATGATCGGTCCTGCCAACCACCATCCCTGGGGCGCCGGGTATGATTACCCCGACTGCCCTGAAATCTAGGGTGATAATGCCAATTGGATACCATGGACCTGGTAAGATCCTGGCATCGAGATGGGGGTCATTTGCCACAATGGGCTTCCCACTTGGTGAAATCTGAGGGCCCACCGCCCAATTATTGCTGCCTAAGCCAAGGGCACCATCCTTAAAATAAGACATGATTTTTTTATCAGTTGCCAGATGTAGCTGAGCTATCTCCTGAACCATAGATTGGGCCTCATCGCTTTCCAGAGGGAAGTCGTCCGGGTTTATATTGAGGGGAAAAATCTCTCTGGCTCTCTCCAACCCTATTTTTTCTGCCAACATCTGCACGATGACCTCGGTATGAAGGTTCGCTGCAGAGTCCCAGCCCATGTAATATGCAATGGCAAGGGAGTCTGCAATGGTCCATGGTCCAGGCTTGATGCCGGCAAGCTTGAATTCAAGATGATGGTAGTCTGATCGGGTATCAATGTATGCGTTAACTCCGTCTAAATATTTCTGAAAAAAGAGCCTTGTCTTGCTGTCCAGTAACTTTGCATGCTTTTCTGCATTGCGATAAAAGCCGATCGTTCTCATCCTGATGTCAATTGCCTTTCCTTTCTCCCCAGCCAGCTCGGATATCCTTCCTGATGCAAAAAGCCGGGTAAGCTCCATCTGGAACAGCCTGTCTTGGGCTGTAATGAAACCCTGCGCCATTATGGCATCATGGATATTCTGGGCATGGATGTAGGCCATACCTTTCTCATCGCGCAAAACTTTGACCGGCTCTTTCAAACCTTGAAGATTCAAGGTCCCTTCACTCTGATACCTGTTCAGGAAAGAACAACCACTAATGTTGATGACAAAGATGATTAGCAGCAAGAAAGGCCATCTTTTTAATGATTTCATATTAGACTCCCTCGTTTCAAGTGTTCCAAAAAGTGGCGCCTAGATAAAGGCTCGGTTCTTGAAATAGCTCCTTGGTGTAGTAGCTTTGCGCTATACAGGGCAAGTCGCATTTCACCGGGTAAACATAGCATGAAGAAAGAATATCCAGCGGTTACTGAGTTAATGGAGGTTTTGGTATTTGGGATAAATCCTTGAAAAACAATATAGACGTCCTGAATAAAAAAGCAGAGCCATAATAGCCCTGCCCCTTTACCATGCCATCTTTTCCTTGTATTTGTAGTATTGATGATACTCAAAAACCTTTTTTATATAGCACTGCGTGACCTTAAAAGGTGGGACACCCTGATATTTCCTGACTTTCCTGCTCCCGGCATTGTAGGCTGCAAGAGCCAGTTCGACATCTCCATTAAATTGATTCAGGAGCTCTTTAAAATATCTGACACCGGCATTGATATTGTGCTCAGGGTTGAAGCTATCTCCTACACCCAGGGCCTCGGCAGTTTTAGGCATCAACTGCATAAGCCCCTTTGCACCTCTTTTGGAAACCGCTTTGGAGTTGTAAGTTGACTCTGCCATAATGATAGCCTTTACAAGGGCTGAATCAACCTGATAGCGATTTGAGGCTTGAAGGATAATCGGGTGTAACGAATGTTCCGCTTTCTCGGTATGAACCGATGGCGAGTGATTTACCGAGGCATTAGTGGGAAGTTTTTCTGGCAAAGATGGGGGAATCTTGACCCCGGTAGATTCATCCATCATCTTGCCCAAGGCTGGTTCTGGTTTGGGTTGCATCTGTGTAATCTGTACGACCAGATCGCTCTTAGAAACATCCAACTGTTTAGAGGCTGTCGATTTTTCAACAAACGATTCAGTTTGCTTTTGGCCTTCATAAGGTGGAGGAGCGAACAAAACTTGAGACATTACAAGAATAAATAGCCAGCGGATCAGAGCCACTGAAGATGACTTTATAAATGATGTTTCGCCCATTATTGATCCAATTCCCCTTCCTCTCCCATGGATTAAAGGTACGGGAGCGACCCGCCATTTCGGGGGGATTTTTAGGAGAAAAGAGAAAAAGCATATAGTTGAGGTTCCTACTTAGCTACTTTAATAATATAGTTAAAATAGAATTGTCAAGTAGAAATTACAAGATATGGTATTTTTTATTTTTTTTCTTCAATATGTAGTATCTCCAAAACAAAGACCCTTTGTCAAGCTATCCATAGAACTATCCAATTATGGGGGGTTTGGGAAATGTGGTAGGAATAGGGTTTTAGGATCAATATTATGGATTGTTACGGATGGATTCTTTTATTTTTCTTCTAATTAGCAGGTATCCTCCGATGACAAATAGCAGCCCAATTGTGAAGATCACGTTGTTATCCTTTAGCATACCATAGGAAACTGCTAAAACGCCAATTATACATGTAAGAATGATCAGGATTTTGTTTTTAATAATATATGATGTAAATTTTAATGTCATAAAGGTCTCAGGAAATATAATGTGACACGAGCTAGATAGGCAAAAGACTTGAAACCGAATTGCCTGATTTAAACTGTCCGGCAGATATTTACAAGCCGACCTACATTTTCTATCTCTATAACCACTTCATCCCCACCTTTCATATATATAGAAGGGTTACGAAAGGTGCCAACTCCATGAGGGGTACCGGTTAAAATCACATCACCGGGTATCAGGGTAAAGTTTTTTGATATAAAGCTGATAAGCTCAGGGAGTTTAAAAATCATCATACTTGTATTACTGTTTTGCATGATCTGGCCATTAAGCCAGCACCTTATGCCCAGGTAATGTGGATCGGGTATATCATCGGCAGTGGTAATCCATGGGCCGAGGGGACAAAACGTATCAAGAGATTTTCCCCTTACCCATTGCCCATCACCAAATTGCAGATCCCTGGCACTCACATCATTGGCACAAGTGTATCCAAAGATTGCTTTCATGATCTCAGTTTTGGGGCAATCATGTATTGTCTTTCCAATAATCACAGCAAGCTCTGCTTCAAAATCTACCTTTTTGGTAAGCTTTACATCCCAGGTAATAAAATCATTATGCCCGATTAAACTGTTCGGAAACTTTGCAAAGATCAGAGGAGATTCCGGAACTTCTCCTTTGCTCTCCCGGATATGATCCATATAGTTTAGGCCTATAGCCACTATCTTGGATGGATTTCTTACAGGGGGAGCAAGTTTAATCTTATCAAGGCCTATGGCCTTCCCAGAGGGCCTACAGTCTTGGTCCTTTTTGATGAAATCTATCATTTCACCTTGGAAATCAATGGGTATAAGACTGTCAGCATTTATTATTCCCAAACGAATGCTGTCTTTATCGTAGAATTGCGCTATTTTCATAAAAATTCTATATGTTCCTTTATATATTAATCATACCAAGCAGTTGTAAAGAAGTAGTTGGTGAAAGAAATATAGTGGAAAGGGGTTTGCCAAGTCAATTGAGAAAGTGAAACTTTTACTTGCATGAAGAGTGGTTTTTTTGGTTATTAATATGAGCAGGAGAAACTTTTTGGCTTAAAGTTTTTTAGAAAATAAGGAGAATAAAATGGCAGAAAAAAACATTGATTTATCAGGGGAAGTGGCTTTGGTGACAGGAGGTAGTAGGGGTCTTGGTAAAGATATTGCTTTAGCAATGGCAGAAAAGGGTGCAAAGGTGGCCATTTGTGGCAGAAAAAAGGAAAACCTGGATCAAGCTGTAGAGGAATTCAGCAACAGTGGTCTGGATCTAATGGCCGAGTGTGCCAATGTTGGTAAATCAGATCAGGTAAAGGCTCTGTTTCAGGCTATTGATGAGCAGTTTGGGAGGCTGGATATCCTCATAAATAATGTGGGTATGAACATCCTGACACCTTCCGTGGTAGAAACTGATGAGGGGCTATGGGATAAGATCCTTGAGACAAATCTCAAGGCAACATTTATTGTCAGCAGCCATGCAGCCAAGCTTATGAAAAAGGCGGGAGGAGGAAAGATTGTTAATATATCCTCTATTGCGGCTCGGAAGGCAAGCAGGGGTATGGGGGTATACTGTGTGGCAAAGGCTGGAGTTGAGATGTTAACCAGGGTTTTGGCAGTTGAGTTGGCCACGGAGCATATAAATGTAAATGCAGTTGCTCCTGGCATAATAAGAACCAAATTCAGCCAGCCTTTATGGAGTAATGAGGGACTCTTAAAGGAAATTTTGAGAACAATTCCTATGGGCAGGATTGCTGAGACAGGTGATGTGGTTGGCGCTGTCCTGTTTCTGGCCTCAGGCCTTTCTGATTTTATAACCGGAGAGGTTATTAACATAGACGGGGGATCTATGGCCTAATAGGGTTTTGTCAGGGGAATTGGCCTTAATCAGTTTTATTCTCTCCTTTTCCTGATGTATCAGAGATAGTAATTGCTACTTCCTTAATAGAGAGCTTGTCAGCCTGTGTTATAATGAATTTCAGGTTGGCAAATTGAAAGCCTTCTCCGATCCGGGGTATCCTTTCCATATGTTTTAGGAGAAAACCGGCAACTGTTTCATAGTCATCCTTGGGAAGTTGTAATTTGAGATGATCATTGATTTCGTCTATTTCCATGCGGGCATTCACAAGATATTTGTCTTTTCCAATTTTTACAAAAAAATGCTCTTCCTTGTCGTACTCATCATATATCTCTCCAACAACTTCCTCAAGTATGTCTTCAATGGTAACAATGCCTATGGTGCCGCCATATTCATTAACCACTACAGCAATGCTGTTCCCTTCAGTTTGGAGCTGCTTCAGAAGTTCATCAACAGGCATGGTGTTGGGGACATAGGGGGCAGGACGCATTATATCCTTAAGGGTCTGCGTTTTTTGCTGGGCGGCCAGGAGGTCAAAGGCATGAACGATGCCCATGATATTATAGGCTTCCTCTGAATACACAGGTATTCTTGAGTAACCGGTTTTCTGGGCAAGATTTATAGCCTTATCAATGCTGTCTTGTACCTCCAGTGCCTCTACGTTGACGAGCGGTATCATAATGTCTTCCACCTCGGTCTCAGAAAAATCAAATATACGCTCAATGATCTTCTTCTCAGCTGTTCTTAGACTACTGTCTATATTCCACATATCCAAATAGTTCTCAAGATCTTCTCTTGTAGCGTGGGGCCTAAGCCGAGCGCTGCCCACGCCAAAAAGCATCATAAAAAGTGTTGTCAGCCACGTC
>CAYTDY010000111.1:0-7656 GCA_964436665.1 uncultured Desulfobacteraceae bacterium | reverse complement strand
GAGAAGGACTTTGAGATAACCTCGCCTGCGGCTTGGTTCCTCAAAGCCTCTCATTGTGGGCGTTCGGCACAAAAATATAAAATTGAGGAACATATAATGGAAGAACCAATCTACACACCTCTTTATTCTAATAGCGGAGCTTTAAAAAATGGGGGTCAGGCTTAAGTAAATAAGTATTTTTATCAAATGGTAATTTGCCTAAAAGGGGACAATAATTGGTTCATACTTTTCTAATTCCTTCAGATCCATAATCACCTTAATGCCTTTTTCCTTGAAATAAGAAGAAAGCATCCTCTTGGCCAGAATAGCTTCATTTTTTCTTGTCTCTCCTGGGATCTTTATGAAAAAAAAGCCACCTTCCTCAACAATGTGATATTTCATGACTTGCTAATCCTCCCTTGTATAACTTTACCCAATTTAACAACTGCTCTGATAGCAAACCCTTATTGCTGTTTGATTACCAATGAATTAAGATTTGATTAAGTTTGATGATTCATGATTTATCCTATTCGATGGAGTCACTATAAATTTTTTGCTTGGTATATTATTTCAAATTATTATATCTTTCTTGATAATTTAAAATCCTGTTATTATAAAGATTGCCATCGATGAATATCTAAATTTAGGAGAAAGCATCCTTATTTTAGGGTAGATATAAAAAGAAGTCCTCTTTTTGTATCTACGTTTGATACCAAGTTGCAATCCTGTAATTGCTCGCCCTGTTAAATAGAAGACGTATAATTGCTCATATTACCTGAGATTAGATATTGGGTATATCAATCCGAGGGATGATCATGGTTGAATTTATTTAACAGGGCGAGGAGCGAAGCCTGCCCGCCATTGGCTTCGCCTTCAGGCGAGGCGGGCGGGCGACGTGGTCCCGCATAGCGGGGCTTCGCATTCGTGCGTAATGACGTCTATAAATAGTATCCGTTTGAAAGCAACTTGGTATGAGAGATAACAGGAGTGGAAAAGGATTTCATAATGGAAAAAAGGATTCACAATTTTAATGCAGGCCCAGCAGCACTGCCACTGCCGGTTTTAAAGGAGATAAAGGAGAATTTTCTTAACTTCTCTGAATCTGGCATGTCTATTACAGAAATCAGCCATCGATCAACTTTATTCGAGGAGGTTATAAATGATGCTGTTGATAGAACAAGGCGATTGCTGAACTTAGATGATAATTACCATGTACTCTTTATTCAAGGAGGAGCGAGCCTGCAATTCTGTATGATTCCCATGAACCTGGCCCTGCCTGGCAGCCCTGTGAACTACATAAATACCGGCACCTGGTCTGCAAAGGCCATTAAAGAGGCCCAGATTCAGGGAAAAGATATTAGGGTTATTGCCACATCAGAGGATAAAAATTTTTCCTATCTCCCCACTGTCTACACCGTGGACAAACAGGCATCGTATCTTCATTTTACCACTAACAACACCATAAAGGGGACCCAGTGGCAACAATTTCCTGATGGGCAGGGTGTTCCATTAATATCAGATATGTCTTCTGATTTCATGAGCAGACCTATTGATATAAAACCATTTGGGCTTTTCTATGCAGGTGCTCAGAAAAATCTCGGCCCAGCAGGGATAGCCATGGTAATAATCAGGGAGGATATGTTAGAAAGGGTACCAGACAACCTGCCAACAATGCTCAAATATACGACCTATAAAGACAACAGATCTCTTTTTAATACACCTCCCACATTCGCTATTTATGTCATAGGCATGGTGCTTAAGTGGCTGGAGGAAACAATAGGTGGATTAAAAGAAATAGAGCGGATAAATAAGAAAAAAGCCTCCTTGATCTATAAAGTTATAGATAATAGTGAGATTTATCAGGGTACAACAGAGGCCAACAGTCGTTCTATGATGAATGTTACATTCCGCCTGCCCGATGAAAAATTAGAAAAAAGGTTTCTTGTTGGGGCCGCAAAAAATGGACTCAATGGCCTTAAAGGGCATAAGTCTGTAGGTGGCTGTCGTGCCTCTCTATACAATGCTGTAACAATAAACAGCGTAAGAAGTCTTGTTGAATTTATGAATGAATTTGAAAAAAAATTATAACTGCTCACCGCAGAGACGCAGAGGACACAGAGATAAATGATTTTCCCTTTGCCGTTGACCCCGGTTAAATGGCTTTCAGATTTAACGGGGCAGGAACGCCGGCAAAGGGAAACAGTTCAGTCCCGCTGAAGACGGGACGATAACATGTTTAAGTTCTGTTGCTCTGGCGAGTTGGTCTTGATGAATGGCTGATTTTGCAAGGTTTTCTACCTCCCATAGATCTGAGTCTTTTTGCTTTCCGCCTTCTCAGCGGAAAGCAAGAAATAACTAAAACTCAGCGATCTCTGCGGTGAACACCTATGAAAAATCTATCTAAGAAGATGATAAGAAGAAGAAAAATATCAGAGCTAATGGATTCAACTGATTTTGGATCAGAAGTGACCATTATGGGATGGGTAAGGACTAAGAGAGACTCAAAAGGGGGTTTCTCTTTTCTTGAGATAAATGATGGCTCTACCATAAAAAATATCCAGGTATTGGCCGAAGAAAAATTGGCGAATTACACCGAAGAGATCTTAAAATTGACAACTGGCTGCTCAGTTATTGTTAAAGGAATCTTAGCTGAATCACCTGGCAAGGGGCAAAAAGTGGAACTTAATGCCATAGAAATAAAGGTAGTTGGCTGGGCTGATCCCGAGACATATCCATTACAAAAAAAGAGGCACTCCTTTGAATATCTTAGAACCATAGCCCACTTACGACCAAGGACAAATACCTTTGGGGCAGTAGCCAGGGTTAGGAATGCTATGAGCAGTTCTATTCACTCCTTCTTTCAGGACAGGGGTTTTATATATCTTCATTCCCCGATCATTACAGGTAGCAACTGTGAAGGTGCTGGTGATATGTTTAAGGTAACTACCCTTGATCTCCAAAGAGTTAAAAATAAAGATGGTAGTGTTGATTTTACAGAAGATTTTTTTGGTAAACCAGCTAATTTGACGGTCAGCGGGCAACTTGAAGCAGAGGTCTACGCCCTTGCCTTGGGCAATGTATACACCTTTGGCCCAACCTTCAGGGCAGAAGATTCCAACACCTACAGACATTTAGCAGAATTCTGGATGGTGGAGCCTGAGATGGCATTCTGCGATCTCAAGGAAAACATAGACCTGGCAAAGGAATTTATTAAAACTATCCTTACTTATGTCTTAAAAAACTGCAAGGAAGATATGGATTTTTTTAATCGTTTTGTCAACAAAGACCTTATAGCTACAATAGATGATATTCTTAACAAAGACTTTGAGCACCTTACTTATACACAGGCAATAGAGATACTATCTAAGGTTGAGGAAAGGTTCGAATTTCCTCCTATGTGGGGAAAAGACATCCAGTCGGAACACGAGCGGTATCTGTGTGAGGTTGAATTCAAAAAGCCAGTGGTGGTGACTGATTATCCAAAAGAGATAAAACCTTTTTACATGAAGGTAAATAAAGATGGCAGGACAGTAAAGGCCATGGACATTCTTCTTCCAGGGATTGGCGAAATTATTGGAGGTAGCCAGAGGGAAGATGATTACCAAACCTTGCTAAGCAGGATAAAAGAGATGAACCTGGACCCTGCTGATTACTGGTGGTACCTGGACCTCAGAAAGTATGGTACAGTTACCCACTCTGGTTTTGGTCTTGGCTTTGAGCGGCTTATCCAGTTTGTAACCGGGCTTGCCAATATCAGGGATGTGATCCCCTTTCCCAGAACTCCCAAAAATCTTGAGTTTTAGGTAATATCCGTTGACGGTTAATCGTTGTCCGTTGTTAAAATCGTCCCCTTCAAAACCACAGATAAACTTGGTTTGGTTGGTTTAATTTGTTAGATTAGTTTCATTAGTTTAATTGAGTGAGGGAATACCAATTGACAAATAACCAATCGAACTAATAAAACTAAATTCCATATATTTTTTTACTAAGAACTACTGACATTCATGGACTTACCTTTTCAACAACCAAAAATATATACTGTAAGTGCTCTTACTGTAGAGATAAAATCATTACTTGAAGAAGAGTTTGATTTTATCTGGGTAGAAGGAGAAATTTCAAACTTCGCCTCTCCCGCCTCCGGACACTATTACATGAGCCTTAAGGATGAAAATGCCCAGATCAAGGCGGTTATGTTCAAGATGCAGACCCGTTATCTTAAATTTATGCCAGAAGATGGGATGAAGGTAATTGTCAGGGGCAGAATAGGTATATATGAACCCAGAGGAGAATATCAGATTATTCTTGACTACTTAGAGCCTCTGGGTGTTGGTGCACTTGCCGCTGCATTTGAACAGGTTAAAAAGAAACTATCCCTTGAAGGATTGTTTGATGAGGAAAAGAAAAGACCTATCCCCTTTCTCCCAAAAAGGATTGCAGTAATCACCTCCCCTACAGGGGCAGCTGTGAGAGATTTCTTAAGGATTTCCTATCGAAGAATGCCTAACTTGGATGTCACAATAGCCCCGGTCAGGGTCCAAGGAGATGAGGCAGCAGATGATATTGTAAAGGCCCTTGACATGGTAAATAGAGAGTTAGATGTCGATGTTATTGTTTTGACAAGAGGTGGCGGTTCATTAGAAGACCTGTGGCCCTTTAATCAGGAAGAGGTAGCATATGCAATAAGGCGCTCGTCCATTCCTGTTGTCTCAGCAGTTGGTCACGAGGTTGATCTAACCATCTCTGATCTGGCCGCAGATCTAAGGGCACCTACCCCATCAGGCGCAGCTGAGCTTGTTGTCCGGGAGAAAGAAACCCTTGAAAGAGATCTTAGAAGCATCTCATCCAGGCTTGAGATAGCTCTATATGGCACTATGGATAGAATCCGTGATAGGGTAAAAAATCTCGCTTCTCGGATAAGGGATCCAAGACGCGATCTTGCCGATATCTTGCTCAGGCTTGACGAAATATACAACCGCTTACTCAAAACAGAAAAGATATACATTGATGATAATCTAAAACACCTCATGGCGGTCAATGAAACACTCATGTTAAATAGCCCCTTACATTATATAACTATGCTATCTCAGGAACTGACCTTTTATAACCGCTCCCTTACCCAGGCCTTCACAGGCTATTTAGATAGAAAAAAGGAGGGTATTCGCTCCATAAAGGATAAGCTGGATTCATTAAGTCCTTTATCCATCCTGCAAAGAGGTTATAGTATAACTAGAAAATTACCTGAGATGAATATCATCAAGGACTCTAAGCAGGTAAAAACTGGTGATGGGGTCAACATTCTCCTTGCCAGGGGTACTATCGAGGGCCTTGTAAAAAAGACTGAGAAGGGAGAGTGAATCATTATAGCCTTTAAAAAAATGTTTTTGGGATGCACAAAAGGGGTAACTTATTAGATTTTTAAGGATTAATATTTCAATGAAATGACAAAACTAAAATTTCAAATCAAATCCAAATTTTTCAATGTCAAAACCTTCCATTTTGTCATTTGGACTTTGACATTCATTTGAACTTTGGCCTTTGGCATTATGAATATTCGCTATTATCCAAAAGTTTTTTCTTAGGGTCTATGTAAATGGCAAAGAGAATTTGTCTGCTTTTATCAATTCTATTTCTCTTCTTTCTATCACCTGTTGAGGTATCTCCATCGTCCATACCTGATATTACCATAACACCACCCATAATCGGGCAGGGTGAAGTAAGCCTTTTAACCATAGGGTGGGGGAAAGGGGCAAAGCCCGCAGCGCTCTGGATGGGGGAAAGGATTACTGTGGTCTACAATAATAAAAATGAGATCTGGTCAGGCTTTATCGGGGCAGATTTGACTACAAAGCCGGGAAGGTATACACTTCAGACAAGCCTCAATAATAATCCATATTTAAAAACAATCAGTGTAGTTTCAAGGGATCATGGTGTCAGGCATTTGACTGTGCCAAAAGAAATGGAGGCACTTGATATCGATACACTTAAAAGGGTAAGGGAAGAATCCAGGAGGACGAAAGAGGTTTTTATAAGATCTGCTGACTATTCACTCTGGAGGGGAAAGTGGATAAGGCCAGTACCAGGAATGACTGTTAGCCCCTTTGGATGTAGATGCATCATTAATGACATGGAACGATCCCCACATTCAGGTGTTGATCTTAAGGCAGCAGAAGGTACCCCGGTCAAGGCAACCAATAGGGGAAAAGTTGTCCTGGTAGCAAATCATTTTTTTAGCGGTTTGAGTATCATTATTGATCATGGGGGAGGCATTCAAAGTATGTACTTTCATCTAAGTAAGGATTTTGTAAAGATGGGTCAATTAGTGAAAAAAGGCACTATTATTGGGCTCGCTGGTTCCTCGGGAAGGGTAACTGGACCCCATCTCCACTTTGGCATAAGGCTAAACGGGGGACGGATTGACCCTATAAAACTAATCGAGATAAGTGAGGGATTGGAAAGATGATGAAAGAAAAACGATTTGAAGATGCGATGAGGGAACTCGAGGATATTGTAAAACGCCTGGAAAGCGGTGATCTGCCCCTGGAAGAATCACTTAAGATCTTTGAAGAAGGTGTAGTCTTATCAAGGTACTGTTTTAAAAAATTAGAAGAGGCGGAAAAAAGGGTCTCCATCCTGGTTAAAGACGAGGGTGCCATTAAAAGAGAGCCGTTTGAGGCAGAAGAGATAGAAGATGCCAAAAAGGATTAAAGATTACCTTGGGGAAAGAAAAATCCTTGTAGAAAAGGCGTTGAAACAATTCATGCCCAAACCATCAGGTCTGGCAGATGATGTTATTAGGTCGATGAACTACTCCCTCTTTGCTGGGGGAAAGAGGGTCAGGCCGATTCTATGTATAGCCGGTGCAGAGGTTGTCGGAGGATCTGCCGATGATGTTTTGCCTGTTGCATGTGCTATTGAACTCATTCATTCCTACTCCTTGATTCACGACGATCTTCCAGTCATGGATAATGATGATTTCAGAAGGGGTAAACCCACAAACCACAAGGTATTCGGGGAGGCTGTAGCACTTCTGGCCGGAGATGGTCTGCTAACCCTTGCGTTCAATCTGATGGCACGCTATGGAGTAAAAAAAAAGGTTGTGGAAAAAGCGTTGTTGAGGGTGATTGACTTAATTTCCTCAGCTGCTGGTTACAAAGGTATGGTGGGCGGACAAGTGGTGGATATCAGCTACGAAGGCAAGGATCCAGATCCTGCTGTGGTGGAATATATTCATACACATAAAACCGGGGCCCTGATAGCTGCCTCAGTTACAGCAGGAACAATTTTGGCAGGAGGCAATGAGGAGGAAGTAAAATCTATTAACAAATATGGACAAAAAATAGGGCTGGCTTTTCAGATTGCAGATGATATCTTAAATATAGAAGGGGACAGAGATGCTATGGGTAAGGAGATAGGCGGTGATAAGCTGAGAGGAAAGATTACATATCCGTCTGTCTTTGGAATTACTGAGTCAAAAAATATTCAACAGAAATTAATTGACCATGCAATTGAGGCCCTCAATAGATTCGATAATAAAGCAGATCCTTTAAGAGACCTTGCCAGATACATCATTAACAGAAAATTATAAGTGCCTAAAGTTATAAGTGAACTAAAGTTAATTCGATTTGATTACTTAAATTTTAGTTCACTTTAGGCACTTACAAAATGAAACAGGGGAAT
>CAYTDY010000110.1:0-7833 GCA_964436665.1 uncultured Desulfobacteraceae bacterium | reverse complement strand
TAAAGAGGCTCACGAGACAAGTTATTTGAGGATAATTGTTGCCTTCTCTATCCCATTAGCCTTACTACTGCTTATTGCAGTCGGTGCGGTTTTTTTCATTTTAAGGACTATAAGTCTCTGAAACGGTGAATCTATACTTTTGTCTTCATATTTTCATTCTCATTATAGCATGCAAGATTACTGAACTTCTCTATCCTCCGACTGTGCCGATGTTAAGGGCGTACTGAAGGAATATGTAGACAAGATAGACACCCAAGAGCCAACCTCCTTGCGCTTTCTTGAAACGGCCATCCCTGTTCCTGAAGATGAAGAATCGAAAGGAGTAGAGGATGATGAGCATGGCAGGGAAGTGAAAAGAGTAAAAGTTGGGTGGAATCGCAAGGGGTCTGGCTGCAGCAGCAGCACCAATAACGAATAGGCAGTTTAGAACATCCGCACCGACGATATTCCCAACGGTAATTTCGGGGTGTCCCTTCCGTACAGCGGCAACGGCTGTCATGAGTTCGGGCAGGGAGGTTCCAAGGGCTACCATGGTTGCAGCAATGACGTCCTCAGGCACACCAATTCTATGGGCTATCTCCGCTGCGCTGGGCACCAGTATCCGCGCACCAGCCACGACTAAAAACAGGCCCCCAACTATCATCAGCCAGCATTTTTCCAAGCTTGTCGATTTGGAATCATCCGTCTCTTCCCCTTCCATTGCCATGCTACCTCCTTGCTTAGCCCAAATGTATGTTATGTACATGTAGCCAGCAAGGAAAAGCAGGAAGAGAAAACCAACCCATCGATGCAGGATTGGTTCCCCGGGCATAACAACCAAGACAATAACCGAAATAACGACAAGCAGGGTGGCTGCCCCCACCTGCACCCAGCCTGTTCGATTGAGAATGAATCGGTTCACAGGCACGGTTGTCAGAAGGCACGTCATCCCGAAGATCAGGCCGGTGTCGGCAATGATGGATCCAACGCCATTGCCCAGGGCCAGGCCTGGGTTGCCCAACCAGGCGGCCATTACCGAGACAAAGGCCTCCGGCATGGTTGTTCCGAGTGAAATAATAGTCGCACCGATGACTATTCTCGGCAAGCCGGTCCTGCGGGCCAGGTAGACAACGCCATCGATCATCCAATCGGCTCCTTTTGAAAGCATTAAGATACACACAGCTATTAGAATCAACAAGGCTATGGTGGAAAATCCTGCAACAAGATTATTTAAAAGCGTTTCGTCCCATATCCAGCGTAAGATTTCTTGTGCCATAAGCACTCCTCTCTGAACCTCAGGATTGTATAAATCTCAAGAGTCTTCAAATATCCAAATTGTTAAATGGATTCTATAGCTATATAAAAACTAGTTCGAGGCTGTCTCTTTTTGTTATTCTCTCAAGCTGTGGGCTCTTGTTACATATTAAGAATAACCTTATCAAATTTTTTACTCAAGCCCAATTCAAATAAAAGGGAAAAGCTATAAAACCTTATCATAACTTGGCATATAAGAACATGACGGAGATTTAGAGGGTATAGGTATATTTTTTCAGGCAACTATGCTATCCTTTTTTATCCTTATATGGCCCGCTATTTATTTAAGTATGTATATCAGGGATTAATGTCCGGTAAAATACAATACAAGAAAGTCTTGAACAAGGCCCAGTTGTCCGCAGTTACAGCCCCTGATGGACCAATCCTTGTGATTGCAGGGGCTGGAAGCGGAAAGACCAGGACTCTGGTCTATAGGGTTGCCTGGCTGGTAGAAAGAGGTGTGCAGCCAAAGGAGATACTTCTTCTTACATTTACAAATAAGGCGGCCAAAGAGATGCTAGAGAGGGCAGCAAAACTAACAGACAGAAGATGCAAAGAGGTTTCTGGTGGCACATTCCATTCCCTTGCACAGCGTGTTTTAAGAGAAGAGGCAAAAAGGGTAAACTTTAGCCCTTCCTTTACTATCATGGATAGATCAGACATGGAGGAGGCAGCTCATGCCCTTATCCCTGAGGTAGATGGAGGAAAAAGGACTATTAGGTTTCCTAAAAGTTCTACTGTTTCAACTATTCTTAGCAAAGCGGCCAACATGGAGAAGCCCTTGGCCGAGGTAATAGAAACAGAGTATCCTCAATTTTCACCCATTCTTCCACAGATAGAGAATCTGCTTCAAATTTACAAAGAATACAAAAGAAAAAACAACCTAATGGATTATGATGATCTTATCCTTTTTTTTAGACTAATTTTAAAAGAAAATGAGGACATCAGGCTAAATTTAGCTAACAGATATAAATATATAATGGTTGATGAATATCAGGACACAAACACCATTCAGGCAGATATTGTCCGCTATCTTGGTTCTTCGCATAAAAATGTTATGGTTGTAGGCGATGATTCTCAATCAATATACTCTTTTAGAGGGGCCAATTTTAAAAATATGTTTGATTTTCCAGTTCATTTTCCAGAGGCAAGGATAATAAAACTGGAAGAAAATTACAGATCCACTCAATCCATACTTACTATGACCAATGCCCTTATGGATCAGGCAAGCCAGAAGTATACCAAATGCCTCTTTACAAGAAGGGGGGGTGATGAAGTCCCCTTAGCTATTAACACAGGAACTGAACGTGATCAGGCAGCCTACGTATGCAGGACTATTGAATCCCTGTTAGATGAGGGGAGACACCTAAGGGATATCGCTGTTCTATTTAGGGCAGCATATCATTCATTTGAGTTAGAACTTGAACTTGCACGCCGCAATATCCCCTTTGCCAAATACGGAGGGTTTAAGTTTATTGAGTCTGCACATATCAAAGATCTTTTAGCGCACCTCAGGGTTATTATTAATCAGGAGGATATTCTTAGCTGGGGCCGCCTCTTACGATTACTAAAAAATATTGGCCCAGGAAAGAGCCAGGCAATAATAGATTGGATGAAAAAGGATCATGTATTACCAGCCAGGGTAGATAAATGGCCAGGGAGCAGTAAGGAGAAAGAGGGGCTCACTAAATTAGCCAACCTTATGAGTATCCTTTCCACACCACGTTTAAGTCCTGAGAAAGGGGTAGAGCTTGCAGCTGAATATTATAATCCATTTTTAAGAGAAAGATTCGATGATTTCCCAAGAAGGCAACAAGAGTTAGAGCAGTTAATTTCAATGGCATGTAGGCATAGAAGCCTGAAGGCATTTTTAGATGATCTTTCTATTGAACCTCCTGTTAGTCCAGTGGATGTTAGACCTTTAGATAGAAAGGATTATCTAACGCTTTCCACTGTACATTCAGCTAAAGGTCTTGAATGGGGGGTGGTTTTTATAATCTGGCTTGTAGATGGACGCTTTCCACCTGAGATGTCTTTTAAAAATCCAGAGAGCCTTGAGGAAGAACTCAGGTTATTATATGTTGCATCCACGAGGGCTAAAGACAAACTCATCATGGTCTATCCAGGGCAGGAGTTAGTGCGTAATCCTGGATGGTGGAGGAATAATTACAAGAGGGGTCTTTCATCATTTATCAGTGCACTACCGCATGATGTTATGGAGCACTGCTCCTTTATGTCACCGTACACGCCTGCCATAGCCAGGCATGAGCGGGCAGGTGTCTTTGCTGATAATGCAATTTTAAGATCAAACCTTTTTGCCAAGTCCATAGATCCGTCTGAGGCGGACTCATCGGTTCTGAAACCGGGTGACAGAGTCAATCATCCAGCCTTTGGTAAAGGGGTAATAGCTAAATTTCTGGGTGAGGACAGGGTAGAGGTAGTCTTTAAAGATAGGGGCATCAAGTTGCTCCATCTTGGCTATACGAGTTTAGAGAAGATTTAGGATGGATATCCCTGATTTACATCCCTGGAATGTTACATATAAAAAGGCAGTCAAGATCCAAAAGAACCTGAAAGATAAGGTTATTTTAAAAAAGATAGACAAGAAAATCAGACACATTGCTGGATTAGATGTCTCTTATGCAAAAGGGGCTAATATAATGTGGGCAGGAGCTGTCGTTCTTGATTTTCCATCACTAAACAAGGCAGAAGAGAGATGGTCTAAAAAGAAGGTCTCTTTTCCTTATATCCCAGGCCTTTTAAGTTTCAGGGAAATTCCTGCCTTAATTGATGCACTTAGAAAGATAGTGATAGAGCCAGATTTGATTTTCTGTGATGGGCAGGGCATTGCACACCCGAGAGGCCTTGGAATTGCCTCTCATCTGGGAGTCCTTTTAAATAAGCCTACTATTGGCTGCGCAAAATCCAGGCTTGTGGGTGAATTTAATCCGGTAGGGGAAAAAAGAGGTGACCATGTCTATCTTAGATATCAAGATAGGGTTATCGGGGCAGTGGTCAGGACAAGGGCAGGAGTAAAGCCTATCTTTATTTCTCCGGGATATGGGATAATACTAAACGATTGTATAAGATTTGTTCTTGAAACATGCTCAACTTATAGAATCCCTGAACCTATCAGACAGGCCCACCTCCTTGTAAATTCAGTTAGATGCGCAAGTGTAAAGAACTTAGGGGCTTAGCCCTAATTGGCCTACGGCCAAGAGGGAGTATTGGAGCAATGGAGTACTGGATTGATGGATAAAGTTGTCTTGAAAAAAAAGATTTTTTCCGCTTTAACTACCCAATACTCCAGCACTCCATGTGGATTGCATAACCCGAGTACCAATAAAAATTCTGTGATTTCATTGGGTTATAGAAATTTAGAGATGTTAACATGAGTTTTTTATCTGGTTTTATTGCCATAATTGGGCCACCTAACGTTGGTAAATCTACCCTTTTAAATAAGTTCCTTGGGCAAAAAATAGCCATAACATCACCTAAGCCCCAAACTACCAGAAATAGAATCCTGGGTATTTATAATGGAGATAATTGCCAGATTGTATTCATAGATACCCCTGGCATACATCATACGAGATCCTTGCTCCACAAAAGCATGGTTAGATTGGCCAAAACTTCTTTGGGGGATGTTGATATTGTACTTCTTTTAATTGGAATAGAGAAGGGTACTAACAATAATGAGATGGATATTATTTTAAGGCTCTTAAAAAAAACAGATAAACCTGCCATCCTGGCCATAAACAAGATAGATATGATCAAAAAAGAAAACCTATTGCCTATAATTGAATCATACGACAAACTTGACTGTTTTGATTCCATTATACCTATATCTGCCCTTTACGGTGATGGGGTAGAAACATTAAGAGAGGAGCTAAAAAAGACACTCTCCCCAGGTCCTCAATTTTTCCCTCCTGATATGCTCACTGATAAATCTGAGGCCTTTCTGATATCGGAAATTATAAGGGAGAAGATATATTATGAGACAAGAGAAGAGTTACCTTATTCTTGTGCTGTAACGGTTGAAAGGGTAGAGGAGGATCCGGAAAGAAATCTCCTTACTATCATGGCAACTATATTTGTAGAAAAGGCATCACAGAAAGGGATAATTATTGGGAAAAACGGGAGAATGATTAAGAAAATAGGAAGAAATGCAAGAATGGAGATTGAAAGGATATTTTCTACTCATGTGTATCTGGAACTTTTTGTTAAGGTTAAAAAAAATTGGAGCAGTGACACACGTTCTTTACGAAGGCTTGGCTATTAAATAAAAAACCAACTGCTTTTAAGCGGTTGGTTTTTTATTAGGAGAAAAGAAGTTAGGAGAAAAGAGGTCTTCTTTTTTTATATATTAATGCAATGTTCTTGCCAAAATAATAATATTTGGAAATAAATCATGTAACTAATTGTTTCGATTAAATAATTAGTCCGATACTAAATGACCCCTCTCTTTTTCTATTTGACTCAAAAGTACAATTATTTGTACTAAAAAAATATAATATAGGCATTATTTAAGATAACCTTCCTAAATTATTGTATAATTCTGGGTATAATTTTTTAAACCTTTAAATAACGATGTTGTACTTTTTCATTTTATGCTGGATAAGGCTTTTTGTAATGCTAAGCATCTCTGCAGCATGGGACTGAACATTGTTGCACTGTTTCAAAGACCTTCTTATTAACTTTTCCTCGATCTGCTCAAGTGTTTTTTGCAGTGGAGCGTTTAGGGGTATGAATCTATCCACATTGAGTTCTTCTTGCTTTCCTGAAAATTCGTCTGGCAAATCCTCTATGCTGACTAATCCATCAGAATTCATCACCACTGCTCTTTCAATTGTATTTTCCAGCTCCCTGATATTTCCAGGCCAGCTATAGCTATACAGGACCTTCCAGACCTCAGAAGCCAGTTCTATTTTTTTCTTTTTGGATGACTGGAGTTTTTCAATAAAATGTGCAACCAGAAATGGCAGGTCTTCGATCCTTTCTTTTAATGGTGGTACCTCTATCTGGACCACATTTAGGCGATAGAAAAGATCCTCCCTGAATATTCCTCTATCTACATCTTCTTTTAATTTGCGATTAGAGGCTGCCAAAATTCTGACATCCACTTTTATGGTCTTAGTTCCTCCCACCCTTTCAAATTCCATCTCCTGCAATACCCTGAGAAGCTTTACCTGCAATGAAGGTGGCATCTCGCCCACCTCATCCAGAAACAGGGTTCCATCATCAGCCAATTCAAATCGTCCCTTTTTCATACTAACAGCCCCTGTAAAGGCACCCCTCTCATGACCGAAAAGCTCACTCTCTAACAGGGTTTCAGTCAATGCACCGCAATTAATAGAGATAAATGGTTTGGTTTTCCTTGGACTGTTATAATGGATAGCCTTGGCGATAAGTTCCTTACCGGTACCAGATGGGCCTGTGATCATTACAGATGCCCTGGATTCAGCAACTTTGCTGATCATATCATAGATCTTGAGCATAGGCTTGCTTTTGCCAATTATATTCCCGTATTGATAGAGATCTGAAAGGGCCTCACTAAGAAGTCTGTTTTCTTTGATAAGACGGTAGTTTTCCAAGGCTTTCTTGACAGTCAGCTTTAATTCCTCATTTCTGAAAGGCTTAGTGATGTAATCATAGGCCCTCTTTTTCATGGCCTCAACTGCCATCTCTATTGTTCCATAGGCAGTCATTATGATAACCGGGAGCTCGGGATCTATTTTCTTTACTTCATCTAAGAGTTCTATCCCATCCATCTTGGGCATTTTCATATCGGTAATTACTAAATCTAAATCCGTCTCCCCGATTAAACGCAGGGCATTAAGGGCATTATCTTCTGTAATTATCTCGTAACCCTCAGGAACCAGCAGGGCTTCAAGGATAACCAGATAGTTCCTTTCATCGTCTATGATCAAGATTGTTTCCATATATAAATCCGCACTCCCTCAATTTCTACCCCGTTAAATCCGTTCTTGCATTTATTTAACCGGGGCCTAAATTACATTACATTTATCTATTTTTTTCGCGGCAAGCTTATAAATACCTTTGTGCCTACTCCTTCCTCACTCTCTATCCACACTGTTCCTTTGTGTCCCTCTATAATCTTTTTCACAATAGACAATCCAAGGCCACTTCCCTTCTCCTTTGTTGTAAAAAAGGGATTAAATATCTTTTTACTATTTTCTTTGCTGATCCCGATTCCTGTATCTTGAATTTCTACTCTGTAATTTTCTTTCTCTTCTTCAATTTTAATATTGATATTACCACCATCCTCCATTGACTGAATAGCATTTATAAAAATATTTAAGAATGCCCTATAAAGAAGACCAGGGTCTGCCTCAATATTGAACGGTCTACTATTCAGATTGCCATTTTTTACACTGACCCTCTTCTTATCTAATTCAGGTCGCAGAAAAGAGAGGTTTCTATCGATAATTTCTTCAAGGTGACAATCCTGGAGATTTGGCACCTGGGGTCTGGCAAAGTCAAGAAAGTCAGTTACAATATCATTGAGGCGCCCTGACTCCT
>CAYTDY010000109.1:0-7848 GCA_964436665.1 uncultured Desulfobacteraceae bacterium | reverse complement strand
TGATATGCCCGGTATTTTTTTGCTATTTCAGCTATCCTATCCCCAATCAGATGACCATAATATGGCGAGTAATGCTCTGAGCAGGTGTATTCATCGTAGTTGAAGATCTGGTCCGGACCCCTTGTGCTGTAATATTTTTTAACCTGCTTCCGATGTTGCGCAATATTCTGTGGAGTATCGTTCAAAATTTCATCTACATTTTTATATTTTACAAAATCTAACGCCAATGCTATTTTCATATTGAATTATGATCATGATTGCAAAGGAAATTTTTCATGGTATTTTCTAATCTTTACAAAAAAGATCTTTATGTTGGCCTGGAGATGACCAGAAGGTGCAACATGTCATGTTTTTACTGTCATGTCAGGAGACAGCCGCACAAGGAAACTGAGATGACTGTGGATGAATGGATCTCCATGCTAAATCCCATATTAAAATATCTCAAGGGATATAGTGTGAGCATGCACTTTGCTGGTGGAGAGCCATTTCTTTATGAAGGAACCGTGCCCTTGATGAAATTTTTAAACATATGGAATGTTAACACCTCTGTAGTCAGTAATGGATTGGAGGTGCCTCATGAAATATTCTCAGAGCCCATGTTCAGGGATGAAAGTCAGTTCTGTTTCAATATCAGCCTTGATGGAGCAAGGCAAGGGCATGAGACATCAAGGCTCAATTTTGACAGGGTATCACATAATTTTGAGAAACTTATAGGTTCAAAGATTATACCCGTAGTAAGGACAACTGCACACAGAAAGAATCTTTTATTAATTGAAGAACTTTTTCGTTATGTAAATGAGGTGGGAAAAAGATTTCAGCAAAAGATAGCAATAGATGTTCAGCCTGTTGGCGGATCACCTCATCTTGTAATCAATGACTTCGATAGCTTCAGGCTTAATCTGGATGAATATCTCTCAGTAGCCTGGGATATCCACCTAAAAGTATTAAAAGAGTATCCTTATGTAAATAGTCGCTGGAGGTTTCTTGATGAAATGATTTTTAGTTTTTTCCCTGAATCACGCCAAATGATATCTGAAAAAGGTGCAATATTCGGATGTGCAGGGGGATTCTCTTTTGAAATACATGCAAATGGTGATGTTGCAAGATGTGAAATGGACAATCCTATTGGCAATTTAAGGCATCGCCATAAGGATAAAGATATTGAAAAACTCTTTCAAAGACTGGAAATGTTGAATTCCCCATTAAAAAGGTGTATATTTTGTAAATACAGGTGGTCATGTGGTATGTGTCGTCTCTCTCCCGTGATGCACGGTTATACATCTGGATTTGGTTATACTAACTGTGTAAGTTTAATGAGAGATGTTGAAAAATGGCACATTGATCATAGCACTGCCGCTATAGTCTCGGAATATCTATTGCCGGAGGAAAAACATGCAAAACAATAAGAAAATAACAAGAAGGACATTTTTTAAAAAAACCGGTAAGCTTGTTTATTTGGCACCAGTTATGTATACCTTTTTTACTGATACCAAGGAGGTCTTTGCACAGGGGCGGGCGGCAGAAGCAGCCGCGCGGAGGGCAGCTCGATTGGAAGCTTTGGCGGCAGCAGGCAATCAGCGGGCAGCCCAGCAGCTTCAGAGACTCAGAGAAAGGCTGGTTTCTCCGCCATAATTCAGGCTATGTATTTCGATGAACTGCTTAAAGATGAAAAGGATTTTTCTTTTCCCCGCTTATCAAAAACTTACCTCTTTTCTGTCCATTTTAGAAATTGCATCTTAGAGATAAAAACCAATTCGGCCAAAATCGCCAATTCCATTAGATACCTTTACAGGGAAATGATTTTAAATAAAGAGAGGAACGCAGATTTTATACCTATAAAATATTGCTATTTCAAAAATAATAGCCAGTATACCATTACAAGAAACGGAAAGTTTGCCTATTCATATAAAAACTTCCCTGAAGCAGTTACTCGATTTGACTGGATGTTGATGAGTGATATTGTTGATCATAATCGGCATCTTCCTGTTATTCACGCAAGTTCAGTTGTAAGGGATGGAAAAGCAGTAATCTTTGTAGGAAAAAGTGGCAGCGGAAAAAGCTCATTAGCCCTGCTCATGGGTCTTGAGGGCTGGGGATTTATTGGGGATGATATTGTATTGGTAGATAAAGGTATAAATGGAGCATCCAGGGCCTTCTGCCTTGCTGAAAGCCTGGTAAGGGAGCTCATTGGAAAGAGGGTGCCTCAAATAAAGGGTATAAAAAGAGGAAAAAATTATGTCTATATAAACCCCGGCCAAATCAATATGGAAATCAATAGCTCGGTCCTTCCTGTCAGCCATATCATTTTTTTAGAGAAAGATCTAAAAGAGAACAACATAAAACAACTCACACCTGTTATGACCTTGCAGCTTCTCATTGAGAACCTTTTTGATACCAGCAATTTCCTTAAAGAAAAACTCGACATCCTGATAGATGCAACAGGGAGGGCACGTGGTGCAAGGTTAAAATGGTGTGATTTGTCTTTGGCTATCAAAGAGGCAAAAAAATTTATTTCTTTAGGGTGAAAAAGTCGTGCTGCAGGCCATGGCCATCAAAAGCCTTTTTGATCTGGTGGCATTTCCTCTAATCCCTGCTTGAACAGATTTCTTCCATAAAAATCCACCCCTATTCCCGTAATTCCCTTTTCCTGAAAGGAGTGAGCTTATATCATGCATCATAGCCCTTGCATTGGATATGAATCTGCTCTCAACAGAATTTTTGTCTTTTTCCTCCCTGGCATCTATCAGGGCTATATCTATAATCCATTTTAAAGATTTATAGCCCTCCTTCAGGGCATGCAGATGAAGATAATCATATTCAAACCAGGCTGGAAGTCTTAGGCCCCCTCCGGGCATGCTGAGCATTCCTTCCCAGGGAATTTTATCGAGGAAATCCAAAGGGAAAAAAATGCGCTGCAGAATACTTTCGATATTAATCAACCTGAAGTGGACTTCCACAACAACATCATTTACTTCTGGAAAAATGTACCTATCATGAGCTCCCTGGCTGCCATCAAAAACAGCCCCCATTTTCTTGAATATTTCCTCTACTAACCTTCTTGAGCTATCCTTCACCAGAATATCTATATCACCTGTTGGTCTAAGCCCTATATCAGGATAGAATTCTTTAGAAAGCCACGTGCCTTTTAGGAGACAAATATCTATTCCCTTTTTACTTGCCCTTTGCAGGATCTCTTCCAATATGAGGCCCTGGAGTCGGGCATTTGCCTTTACTACCAGGTATGTTTCCCTCAATCTCTTGCCTATTTTATCTGGAGGGGAAGGGAGAATCCCCTTGTTTACTCCGTACCAAAGTAAAGGATGGATCTCCCAATTGGAAGTCCGTGTGTCTCCTGCAAGGCTATTCCAATCTATCTCTAAGGAGCAGTCAGTTATGTTAAGGGTTTTCAAGGCTGCCTTAAAAAGGCCTTGTCTTTCTTTAAATAATCGATCCATAGTGGTATTCTTTAGGGTGGCTATCGTCTTCTACCTGCATATTCGATAACAGAGAATATGATAGCTATAAGGAATGCCTGGCCAACAAGGAGTATGCTATCGATTATCCTTGCATTTCTTAGGGCAATGCTGCTGAGCCCTAAGATTGTGGAATAGAGAAATATGATCAATACCGCCTTCCATTTATCTCCCAGGAGGAAAAATAGCCTGTGGTGAAGATGATCTGTGCCCACATAATCTATCCACTCCTTTACTGTGCTTACCTTTCTGGTAATAATCCTCTCAACCGTTATATAGATCATATCAAATATCAGGACCCAGAATATCAAAACAGGCGTGGCAAAGGAAACAATCCTGCTACTTTCACTCCAGTAACCCTTGATAGCCAAACCAGCCAGTATAAAACCAAGAAATGTGCTCCCAGCATCTCCCAGAAATATCAATGCCGGCCTTTTAAATCTAAAATTAAAAGGAAAAAAACCGAGGCAACTTCCAAGGACTGCAATAGCAATCCATCCCATAAATGGTTGATTGGTCTGAAAGGCTACTATTCCCATAAAAGTAGCTATTATGGCGCTTAGCCCTGTTGCCAACCCATCCATCCCATCAACGAAATTCATTGCATTAGTAATTCCCACAATCCAGATAATAGTAAAGACAAGGTTTGCCCAAAATCCCCATGTTGTCCGAGGAGGAAAAAGATCTAATATTATTCCATTATAGATTAAAATGAGCACCACGAAAATCTGTATAATGAGCTTCAAGCTTGCATGTATTCCCTTTAAATCATCTAACAGACCTACAAGAGCAACTATAATCCCGCCGCACAACAGCACAACCATACCCCTTTCAAGGAGCATATTGGCCATAAGGGATGCTGAAAAGGCTATGATGATGGCTACCCCTCCAAGTAATGGGGTAGCACTTTCATGGATCTTTCTCCTATTAGGGATGTCAAAGACATGGAAGTCGATAGCAATCAATCTCATCAAAGGGGTTAATAGATATGAAAGGGAAAGCGAGAAAAGGAAGATATAAAGCCACCTTAATCCCAGATACAGGAAGTAAAACCGGAAGAAGGGAATGATAAGCATACAAAAAATGATGATGGCTACAAGATATAAAATTCTTGAAGATAATGTTCCCTTACCCATAAATAATTTAAGATCCTTTTTTATTAAAGTAGCCCCTTGATCGCATCCACGATTAAATATGCCTCTTCCGCTGTAAGAGAGGGATATATAGGTATACTAACTGTCTTTTCCCATACATCATCTGTTATGGGATAACCCTGTAACTGCAAATACCTATGTAAAGGTTTAAATACAGGTCTCCTGCATTCAATGCCCGTATTTCGCATCTCTTCCATAAACTTTAATGGATTTTCAAGGAATATAACATACCTGTAGTAGATGTGTTCTCTTCCCTCAGGCACTACCGGGACCCTGACTCTTAAACCCTCAAGCCCGTTATTATATACTCTGGCAATCTCTTTTCTATTCTCGATGAACAAATGGAGTTTTTTTAGCTGGCTTTCACAAAGTGCAGCCTGGATATCTGTCATCTTATAATTATACCTAACCGCATAGGTCTCCTTCTCATCATAATCCCGCAAATCTCTAATAGTTTCAATTAGATCAAAGTTATTGGAAAGAACCATTCCACCCTCTCCTGCCCCGAGCATCTTTGTAGCATAAAAGGAAAAGATAGATAGAATACCAAAAGATCCAGTATATTTACCCTTTAATCTGGCACCAACAGATTGGGCACAATCCTCTATAACTGGGATACCGAGAGAAACGATCGAGTCAATATCCACAGGCAACCCAAACATGTGCGGCACAATTATGGCCCTTGTTCTATCAGTAATTGCTATTTTTATGTTCTCAAGCTTGATGTTATATGTATTGGGATCAATATCAACCAGAATGGGAGTCGCCATTACATAATGTATGGCATTTAACAGGGCAGTACATACATAGCTTGGTATTATTACTTCAGAGCCATCGCCTATCCCGAGAGAGAGGAGTGAAAGATGGAGGGCAGCAGTTCCTGAACTCACAGCAACTGCATGATTGACCCCAATAAAAGAAGAGAGTCTATCCTCAAATGCTGAGACAACATTTCCTTGCACCAACATGCCTGAGCGCAATACCTTAATTACACTGGCGAGATCTTCAACCTCCAGGGCTACTTTTGAGTGGGTTATCATTTCTTACCTGATTTGAGTAAACTAAAGTGCCTAAATTGAGCTATACACAGCGTCATAAATTTGTGCGATCCGAATGAAAGAGGGGCATAGTTTTTTTCCGACAGGATTGACAAGATTATTTGGACTCTTTTGTTGCTTGACTGTTTGCATTGCTTGGTTTCGGGTTCTACAGCGCCACCTTTCCCCATGCTTTAGGATAGCGGTTCCCTCGGAGAGGGATTAGGATTTTTGCCTTTCTTCCGGAAAGGCAAAAAAATATCATGATTATCCTGCTTGCCCTGTTAAATGTCTTTGTGGTTCTATTTAACCGGGGTAAATCCTGTCTCATCAAAATTAATATGCATTTTTGTGCAATTATTTATGTTTTATGTATAAAGTGAATAGTGATCTACCGCATGCGGACCAAAATTAAGGACTAAACCATTCTCAACTTTGAGCACTCTTTCATTCAATCAATATTAATAAAAAGCCTCTCAGAGACAAATCCTTCAGCTAAAGGAACTCTCCCCTGCACACCCCTGAATAGGGCAGAAGACCTGGCAATATCTATAATGGAAAGATCCTGGATGTTTGTCTTCATCATCTGGGAGGCATGCGCCTTTAGTGACTCCAGTTTCCTGTCCAGCACCGAACCTATATCTACAAATACATTTGGTGTAAAATTATTGGTTGTTGGTACCTCATAAAACATCACATTTTTCACATACCTTGCTGCAGAAAGAACTGATCTGTTAACACTCCTGTGATCTTGGTGGGTATCGTCAAAAAAATTAACAAATATAAAATTAGGTTGAATTTTTTTAATAAAATCCTCAACGATATGAATAATCTTGTTTCCCTCATCAAGTAATTCAGTATCCTTAAAGCCTCCCCAAAAAATATCTTTAGCGCCAATTATATCAGCCGCCTTCATCTGTTCCTTGCGTCTTATTTCAGCCTCTCCACCCATCTCTCCCTTAGTCATTGATAAAAAAAATACATTATGCCCTCCCTGGGCATATTTTATCAGGGTGCCTGCACAACCTATTTCAATATCATCAGGATGGGCTCCTATAGCAAGTATGTTCATGTATTCCCCCTTAATATCATTAAGCTTTTATCACCATGATTAAAGATAAGATCAGTTACTGACATAAATGGCTCAAAATCTCCAAATAATTGTGTATAAACAGGATGCTTAAAGTCCTGAAATATAACCTTAATTCCACACTCATTATATTTATCTAAATCCATATATTCCCTTCCGCCTACTCCTGCAAGGTAAGTATCTGCCCCAAAGTGTTTGGTTATGGCAATAAGTCTTTCATCCGGGTCCTGAGGAAACTCTCCTAATTCAGAGGCAACATAGAGGGGTGTTTCTATTCCAATTATCTTAATAAGCCTCTTTACCACCTCTATATTCAATTGGGAGATAAATTGCCATGGTGAAGATAAAATGTCTTCAAAAAATTTTTCCAACCTCTCATAGTGCGGTGCCCTTTTATAATTCGATAAAATGGCCTGTTTTTGTTTATGCTGCCATTTTACCTTATTATTTATCATGACCTCATTTATCAACTGGGGATATCTATACATCACTGGAACAGTGAGCCACTGCCAGCCCTGAGCCGTTTTTATCTTGTTCCTGTTCTGCCACTCATTTTTTTTAAACTGCACATTGTCCAGCAGCACAAAGATATCAGCGCTATCGATCTTATCAAAATATCCAATCCAAGGAAGATACTGGGGCTGATGAACAGCAACAATCATTACTCTCCTTTACGGCTGTATTCGATAAGTTCTTTCAGGTCTTTTTTTACCTGTGGATCATTTAAAAATTTTTTTAACTCATTTTTGGTGGTTTTCGCTACAAATTCAACTCCTTCCTTAATATTCTGCTTAACAGGGACAATCGTATGATAGTCAAATGCAAAATTACCAGTCGTATAAATGGCTGTTCTTATCCCGTATTGCATTGCTTCTTTTACCTGCTGCTTAATGCCCACTGCTGTGATAAAAAACACCACAAGCAAGATGATGCCCCAGGGGATTGCCATCACCAGATGCCTAACAAATATGGTACCCAATCCATCTTCCTTCATTTTTATCCTCCTTTAAAAGTTTGTATTATTTTTCCTTTTTTTAATTAGGACGCAGATTTTCGCAGATATACGCAGATATTTTCTCAATATATTTATAATC
>CAYTDY010000108.1:0-7869 GCA_964436665.1 uncultured Desulfobacteraceae bacterium | reverse complement strand
GGTTCTTGCTTTTGCTTATTAAAAACGAGCTGGATAAAGAGCTGGGACATCTTGACCTTCTCTTTTAAAGCGAAATAAAGCAGTCTGCTTGTTGAACAGAATGAACTTTGGCTAAGTGACTGAACAGAATAGAAGTTTGTGTGATTGATTAAACGACCTGGACAAATGTTGGATTGCTGCTCTTAGCTTGCCTAGACGATACCCGAAGTAACAAAGCCGCCGTGTGTCAGTCGAAAGGAGTAACGAAAGGATATTCTGTTTATTGTTTGGAGACCAAGGCAGTGAAGGCAGCCAGGGAGCGCTTTCTTGACCAGGAGAGCAAGAGCGACACAATCGATGCTACCAGCTCCGCATACCTGCTTTATCTCAGAGACGTACACGGGCTATCATTCCGTATTTCGGCAATTAAACCTGAGCTTAGTTCCGAAGCAGCAGCGATAAATTCGTTAGTGTTGCAAAGGTGGCAATTCAATAGATTGGCTATCCAAGCAACCAACAGGCTGCACCAGTATTTAATAGCTGTCTTTCCTGAGGGCGAAGAACGATATTTCAATAAGCTTTTAAAAGTTACCCCCTACTACCCAACTCCTAAAGACATAATGGAAAGCAATTGTCTACAAAAAATCGAAGGACTTCGTCAGAAGGACAAAGACAAAATAATGCAACTTGCAGCCAACACGGTTGGTGTGCCCGGTAAAATCTACCAGTGGATAATTAAGGATTTGAGTAATCAAAGAATGGAGGCGCTAGCGAAACGTGACTTTCTAACTTCCATACTTCGAACACAGGTGGCAACACATCCTTATGGGAACATTCTGCTTTCGTTTCCCTACCTCGGTGAGATCGCCGCTGGGACCATCATAGGAATTATCAAGGATATAGACAGGTGGCCCGACAAGAAGAAGTTTAAAAAGGCCCTCGGCGTCTATAGTAGCCTCACTCAGTCAGGTGCTCACCCTAGCCGAACCAAGCAAGGAAAAGAGGGGAACAGGCGCGGCCGCCGCGTATTATTTCAGGTGTGCCTGGGCTGCATCACATCTAAAGCCCCTGATAATGATTTTAAGGACTATTATCTTAGCCAAGTAGCGGGGGGAAAACCGAGGATGAAAGCTCTCGTGAGCACCATGGGCAAGTTGGCTGAGATCATATATCACTGTCTCGAAGCTGGGGAGCTGTACCAATATCAAAAGAAATACAGAATGACCATAACCTCTATTAGTAACAGAGTTGAGCGTGAACCGAAATATTAAACACGAAGCGCTCTTTCTCCATTTTAAATCGTATTCTATCGACATAGAGGCCTCTATTCAGACATGTGTAGCGATGTCAGATTCTCCTTTCCTTGGCATCAATAATACCCAGAATGAGCATGATCACGTTCACCTCTACGGCCTACTCAGTACCCCTACTTATCTGCCCTAACGCAAGATATACTGCTTAGTATTTTTAGCTAAACACCGTTTGCCTGAAAACCCTGTTCCCAGTTAGCAGTGTGGAGACGAATAGCGAGCCTGTCACTACACAAAACCTTATATTACGGTTCGTCAAAGTGATTTGACAAGGCCTTCCATAAATGTTAGCTTACTGCCACACACACTGGCAGCGAGCGGACATGTTCTGGCAGAATCTTGGGGCACATCAGCCTGGGAGCGAGTATTTATTCGGTATGGGTGCTTCGTCAAACTACTGGGGGAATTATAATTTGTCAGATTAGCCGTCTCATGCTAAACTACACTCAAATTAATTTACGTTACTTCAAATAAAGGAAAGCTGATCATGCAGCAAGAGTCATCAGACTCAGAAATGCTCCAGCGAAAGCCCAAAATCATTGCTGCCATCCCTTGCTTTAATGAGGAGAGGTTCATCGGCAGCGTGGTGCTGAAGGCTAAGAGATATGTCGATAGGGTAATAGTTATCGATGACGGCTCCACTGATGCCACTGCTAAGGTGGCTAGCGAAGCAGGGGCAAAGGTCTACAGGAACAAGCAGAATCAAGGTTATGGAGCTGCTATTCGCAGCGCGATTGCGAAGGGGCAAAACCTTAGAGCTGATATCCTGGTAATTCTTGATGGCGACGGACAACACGATCCGAAGGATATCCCTAAACTCGTTAGGCCCATTATTAATGAAAAGGCAGATATTACTGTGGGCTCTCGATTCATGGGGAAAGGGGAGAAGCCACCTCTTTATCGACGCCTAGGGCAGCACGTTTTAACCATCACTACCAATGTAGGTTCGGGGCAAAGGATCAGCGATTCCCAGAGCGGATTCAGAGCCTACTCTGCAAAAACGCTCAAGGAACTGAATTTGGCAGAAAGTGGAATGTCAGTAAGCTCTGAGATACAGTTCGCCGTAAGCAGAAGCAGGCTCAGGGTAGCTGAGGTGCCTATAGTCATTTCCTATTCAGAAAAGGCAAAGAGGAACCCGGTGGGACATGGAGCAGGCGTTCTAACTAGGCTATCAGTTTTAATAACCTTAAGGAGGCCTATACTTATTTTAGGATTACCCGGATTGGGGTTTCTGGTAAGTGGACTGTTTCTTGGCATACGTGTTTTGTTAAGGTATAGCGAGGTAAGAGAGGTAGCTGTTGGTAACGCCTTAGGAGCAGTTTTGCTTAGCTTGGTAGGACTGCTGACATTGTTTACTGTGCTGATGCTGGTGGCGATGAAAGAGCTGATGCGTGGAGAAGTTACTAGGCTGACGCAGGAAACAAAAGGATATTCGCTTGGAGAGGAAGATGATCACAGCGAAGGTGGCTTGAAATAGAGTCGGCACTGCTCCAGGCATCAATATTAACTCATAGATGATTCCAGAATCATTTCCCACCTTGATTGGAGATAGATGCTTGATATAAATATCTCCTCAACCATAAATGGAGTAAGTGGAGTTTTAAGTGTCTAATGGACCAGGATTATGCTGGCTAAATTGAAGCCATTTCTTACAATCTCACTTCAAATTTGATACATTGTGCGTTTGTGCATGAAGAAGACACAGGCAACAGTAAAGGTAGGCTTATAAAAAGGGAAGCTTTGAAGAAAGTCGGGTGAGGTTATTACTGTAGCGATAGCTAGTAACAATGGACGAATGGTAATCGTAGGTCTGGACGGCATGCCATATCGGTTGATATGCGACCTTTCCGAAAGTTGGGTAGTGCCTAAACGCTAGAGAAATCATTAAAAATGGCGTCTTCGAACCCATGGAGTCCTCCTATCTGGAGATTTCATCCGTAGCCTGGAGTTCCTTAATCACCGGTTCAAATCCCGCGTGTATTTGAACGTTGATTTAATTATTCTTCTGGCCTCGGCTAATGTGAGAGAATGCAGCTACAAAACGACTGTACCAATGCTAAAAGAAAACGAATTAGTTAGAGCAGTGTTTTGGTGGACGAAGCAAGGTGACCCTATTGCCTTGCTTTGTGCAATAGGAAGAGCGCTAATAATAAAATGCATAAAATTCAAGCGCTTGCCCCAATTGCGAGTGCTAAGGTTAAGGTCGAAAACTCGATATATTATAAGGGAAATCGTTGGCAATAAGATGTTTCTTGATTTAAAAGATCCTGGAATATCTTCTGACCTTCTTAGAGATGGAATTAGGGAGCCTTTTCTTACCGAAGCCATCCAAAAAGAAATCCGTGTAGGTGATGTAATAGTAGATATTGGTGCTAACATTGGTTATTATGCCTTACAAGAAGCAATGATAGTGGGAGATAGTGGTAAGGTTTATGCCATTGAACCTGTTCCTGAGAATGTAGACTTGCTAAAGAAAAATATTGAATTAAATAACTACTCAAACATAGAAGTATTCCAGTTGGCCGTGGGAGGTGTAAACCAAACTAATTATGTTTACATTACAGATTGCCGGAACACCGCCTCAATGATTAAAACACAAGCTTCAATTGATAAAGTGACCGTAGAAGTAACTACGCTCGATGAATTCTTAAAAAACAAACCAAGGCCTAACCTCATTAGAATGGATGTTGAAGGTTATGAAGTAGAGATCGTGAAAGGGATGAGAGGACTTCTCAAATCAAATATGCCTCTTAAGCTTATCGTAGAATTACACCCGACTTATTATGTCACAAAGGAAGAACGAAAATATTTTCTAAACACCCTTAAAGAATCTCGCTTTCAAGTCGAATGGGCGATCTATGAGCTCTATCCAGCTAGCGTGCTAAGTGAGCCGATTTTTATAAGAAGAATAATTAACGCTATTAGTCAAAGGGCAAATTTCAGATTCGGTTACGTTAATGTAACTATGGATGATTTATTAAACCAGGAGCGGATAAGTTTCTTAGAAGTGCTTTTTGAGAGAAAATAAAGGGCGCTGAACTATGGCGAAGAGGATTGCTGCAAGTCAAGATAGAAAAGGTGCTGCAATATGCTTGGTATTCTCCTCACCCGCAGCACAGGTCGGCAACACCACTTCTATTCATGTGGCTGCTCTGATTCAGCTGGTTAAACCCTCAGTCGGAAATATATTCGTAATTACAAGCATGAATGAATCACAGGACTCATTGCTTGATAACAGAGTTCATTTTATTGGCAATGTAGCATGTCCCAACGCCGGGGCACCTATACTATCCGCGATTTTTGGCGAGTTAAGGGCACAACTACAAATAGCTCGAGGTTTGCTATTCCTATCAAACAATGTGAGGATTATTTTTTGGAGGGGGCGCTCGAGCACTTTTATTCTACCCTTGCTCTTGGCTAGACTAAAGGGCAAGAAATCAGTATTATTCGTTGAGAGCAAAGGCTCTGAGCTGGTAAGTGAAGTTTACCAAGGGCTGCTGGGCATCAGAGGCTTCATTCTTTCTCAAATCTACAAAGTGGTGGAAAATGCCACCCATTATCTTGCCGACACAATGGTGTCAAATGTCCCTAGCTTACCGAAACAGCCTTGGTTAACTAAGTATAAAAGTAAGGTTTTCCCTCTGCCAGTCACTGATAATTTCATAAAGTCCAATTTTCAACTATGTAAGCCACTAAGTCATAGGCATACAATAGTCGGCTATATTGGTCGCATGAGCAACGAGAAAGGCGTGCTCAATTTAGTCAAAGCCATACCTTTGATTTGTGGTCAGATGAGCGAAGTTAAATTTTTCCTTGCCGGGGGTGGTCCACTACTTCACCAAGTTAAAAGCGAATTAACACTTCCCATTTCCCAAAATCAAGTAAAAGTCATCGACTGGATACCTCATGATGAAATTCCTAACTATCTCAATCAGATAAAGTTGTTAGTCGTGCCATCTTATTACGAATCGGGGGCATATATCGCTCTAGAGGCTATGGCATGTGGCACTCCGGTCGTGGCAAGCCCTGTAGGAGCATTGCCTGATATAATAACAGACGGCGAAACCGGCTTTATTATGGAGGATAATAGCCCAGCTTGTATCAGCAGAAATGTCATCAGGGCTTTGAAGCATCCTAATCTTGACCAAATAAGCCAGAATGCCCACGCCCTTGTTGAAAAAGAGTATACTTATGAGGTAGTGCAGGAAAGATGGCACAAGCTTCTAACTAGTGTCAACCCCGAATAGGTTGATAGACAATTAACAAATAACACTATAGATAGTATAGAAAGGGCAGGAGGAAAAGAGGGGGATGCGGAGTCATACGTTTAACGTGTATTGCCAAGCATGTAACATATAATATCATAGGGGTATTTTTAAGAGGCAGCACGCAACAAACTTCAGAGATTCTTCGCTTTTCCAAGTTTTATTTAGTTACTGAGCCATGCTTTAACAGGAAACTTATTGAATATGAAAATCAAAAAGTCGCCGTGCTTCGTCTGGTGTTTAATAGAACCTCCTGCTGGATACCCGTCAGCTTGCTGGCAGGAGGAAGGCGGCTCGCCGCAAGGCGAGGCAATGGCGCTTGCGCTTGCCTTAATAAAGCCTTTTCGTTGTGCATGTTCGAAAAGCTTTCAGATGCACCTCATCTTGCTGAGTGGTGATTCGCTGCGTAGGTCTATAAATCAGAAGAGGCTTCATTCGGCTCTTGGTTATGCTCACCGAATAAGTATGAGGTGTCTCTGCTTGTTCAGCAAGAGATAATGCTACCCCGCCAGACTTACCCAACCTTACCTATCCAAAAATATGGGTACACCCCAAACTTATCAACCCCTAGGCGGGTGAATAGGTATCGTGATATCTTCTGTCCACAACTTACACTTCCCTTTCCCTCATCTAGTGCCTTATCACCTACCTATCGCCATACCTATCCAAATGCACGCTTCCCAAATGTCGCCATTTCCTTCGCTAAATGTTGCTCCATCCTATCGACATTCAGGCTATCGCCTGGTATGTTAAGGTCGAGAGTTTCATTTACTCTCATATGGGCTCACCTTTATCTTTAAGATTGGTTTCTCCTCAGGCATGGCTGCTCTATTTCCCCACTTTTACCATAACCAAAATTGTCATACACCGTTCACCACACTTTGTAGTGCCTGTTCAATAGTGTTTTCATAACGCACAATTGAAGCCACGGGAATATTTATCCTATGTGTGTAGATAGATACATGGCATTTCTAGAGGCGATCTAAGGCTGCATTAAAATGGCTGGGTTCCATTGGAGAATATGCGTCTGACCAGTACCTTGGACATTAATAGGGCTTTAGCACATAGATTTATAGGAAAATTGAGGAAGGCCAAAGGTGGGAAAAATACAGGGATAGCCAGCATGCGCTGGCAAAGATGGCCAAATGAGAATGCGCGTTTTATGCCTTGCCTAGTGAGGATCCATGTAGCGTGATGTGTGCCAAATGCGTGCTCACGCCCACCTAGGAGTCTAAGATTTTTCTTTGCCTGCTTGCCCCTATACACTCCTGCTATCCCCATAAAATGATGTGAATAATCGTGGTTCTGATGAATAGCTGTGATAGCCTTTGTCGCATCAATGACTGGAACTCTTAGAGAGCGCGCTCTGTAGACCATCCAGTTATCCCATCCCGGCCTTCCAATGGTAAACGGCGGTATGTCGTTATACAGGCCAGTAGTAAAGACAAAGTAGTCGAGCGCTGATGGTCGATTAAGTTTACCTGTTTCTGCCAGGTGGGTACATAGTCGTTCCTCCCAAGAGGGGTCGCTAAAATTGATAGGCTCGTTTATATCAAGGTTCCAGCGACGCCCAATGAGCAGGAATGATTGTAGCCGAACTTGGCTTACAGCCCGTAGAAAATCGCTCATCAATATAATATCCGCATTCGCGTAGCATACGAGCTGAAAACTTGCAGTATCCTGAGCGATTTCGAACATAGAGCTGACCAGGGGAGTGCCATAATTGTCACAGGCAGCCCTGGATATGTGCTGTATTCTAAGCTTAGTGGCAATCTCTGCTGTGTCGTCTTCATTGCCAAACAGGATGACCTCACATTCAGGGCGAAGCAAAGTCCAACTCTGAATAGCATTGGTCTGGATTACCCCAATGTGTCCGCGGAATGGCTTAGGGGTTGTAAATATAGTAACCATGATTACCTGCCACCAAGATTCAATTGACACGGGTACGTTCGCGCAGCGCTAGCCCGCTTCATCTCGCCTTCTCATACCACTCAATAGTCCTTTTAAGCCCCTCCCTGAAATCCGTTTTTGCCTTAAATCCGAACTCCTCTTTAGCTTTGCTGGTATCCAAACACCTCCTGGGCTGCCCATCTGGCATAGAGGTATCTCACTCTATTTCCACATCGAAGCCAGCCAGTTCGCATATAAACTCTGCCAGGTATGAGCCATCATGACCGGTGATACCGGTAATTAATACCCGCTTATTCATGTAAAACCTATCCTATATTATGTGTTGGAGTATCTATCTAAATTGTTATACAAATAATGTTTTGTAGCCAACCTTGTTAAATACCTGGAGTTTTCCATCTACGGTG
>CAYTDY010000107.1:0-7902 GCA_964436665.1 uncultured Desulfobacteraceae bacterium | reverse complement strand
TCCTCGATTATTGTTTTTCTGGGATCAAGCATATCAAGGTGATGTTGGGCAAAGTAGCTAAAAATCACATTATGGCCCAGGATTATCTCACCATGGTCAGGTTTAATTTCCCCTGCTATCATCCTGAGTAAGGTTGTTTTACCTGAACCATTTGGCCCTATAATGGCTATCCTTTCATCCCTTAATACAGCGAGATTGATGTTAGTATAAATGGTTTTTTTATTAAAACCTTTTGAAACCTCTTTGATTGCTACCACCTCTCTTCCACTCCTGGGATTAACAGGAAAAGAAAAGCGGATGGTCTTTTGGGGACGGTGGGATTCGACTATTTCCATTTTTTTTAGCAATTTTATCTTGCTTTGAGCCTGTCTGGCCTTTGTGGCCTTGTACCGGAAGCGTTCAATAAATTTCTGGGCGTCTTTTATCTTTTGTTCCTGATTCCTGGCCCTGGCCTCCAGGTTTAGTTTTTCCTCCTCCCTGGATCTCAGGTAAAAGTCATAATTCCCCCTGTAGCTTTTCATACCTTCCGGCTCAAAACTTATGATGCGGTTTATTTGCTTATTTAAAAAATCTCTGTCATGGGATACAAGAATTATGGCACCTTTATATGTTTGAAGGAATTGGTCCAACCAGTGTACAGAGGGGATATCAAGGTGATTGGTGGGTTCATCCAGCAAAAGGAGGTCAGGTTTTTGATAAAGAAGACTTGCCAAAATTGCCCTCATCTTCCATCCTTCGCTAAGGGAGGTAACTGGAGTATCAAAATCCTCGGATCGAAAGCCTAAACCTGCAAGTATTATTTCGGCCTCATGGGATGGGAATTGACTATCCAGATAGCTTTTCTCATGGTGTAGTTCGGCGAGTCTCCTTGCCAGTTTGAGCTGGTCATTATTGTGCTGGATATTTTTCATAGACTTTCCTATCTGCATTATCTCATTTTCGAGTTTAACCCTTCCTGGTATAGAATCCAGAATAGATTGGAGTACATTACCGGATAATGCAGTATGAACATCTTGGGGCAGATATCCTATCCTTATTCCTCTCCCTCTCTTAATATCCCCTTTATCAGGAGAAATTTCTCCATTTATAAGTCTCAACAATGTTGTTTTGCCGGATCCATTTGGCCCAACAAGGCCAATTCTGTCTCCAGGCTCAACCTGAAGACCTATCTCATGAAAAAGACTTTTCCCAAGAAAGGTGATGGAAATGTTAGAGATGATTACAAGGCTCATACTTTACAAAGGCAAGTGAGCTAAAGTGAGCTAAAGTTTAAAGTTCATATATAAACTGCTTAATTTTAGGCATTTTTTATAATTACTTTCGCCAGTATGCAGGGACAAGCATAATGATAACGGTGTATATCTCAAGACGGCCGAGAATCATACAGAAGATTAGAACCCATTTACCAAGACCAGGAATAGACAGGTAATTATTTACTGGCCCAACCAGACCAAATCCTGGTCCGACATTACCTATTGTAGCTGCTACAGAGGCAAATGATGTAACAGTGTTCAGGCCAATTGAGGACATAATTATGACAGCCACAATAAAAAGGGTAATGTAGAGGATAAAAAACCCCCATACACTATTCAATACCTCTTCCGGAACCGTCTTGCCACCGAGCTTTATAGGCCTTACAGCATGGGGATGAACTAACCTGAAAATCTCCCGGTATCCATGCTTTACAAGCAATATGATTCTAATGATCTTTATTGCTCCACCGGTAGATCCTGCCATGGCCCCAACAAACATGCACAATAGAATAATAATCTGCGATAGGGCTGGCCATTTTACATAATTGGCGGTTACAAAACCGGTTGTTGTAATTATGGATGTAACCTGAAAGGCTGCAAGCCTGAATGCATGGCCTATGGAATGGTAAACCATCCCATAGATATTAGAGGTAACCAAAAGAATAAGGATAGTTAGGATAGAAAGAAAGACACGGCACTCCGGATCCCTGCCAAATACCTTAAAATCTCCCTTTAAAAATTTAAAGTGAAGGGAAAAATTTACCCCGGCCAGGAACATGAAAACGGTAATAACACCCTCAAAATAGGCACTGTTATACTGTGCAATGCTTCCATTCTGTGTGCTAAATCCCCCGGTCGGCATGGTACAGAAGGCATGGCAGATGGAATCGAAGAGAGGCATCCCGCCTATAAACAAAAGCCCTATCTCAAGTACAGTGATAAAGAGATAGACCTTCCATAGGGTTTTAGCTGTCTCTGAGATGCGAGGTTGTAATTTATCCACTACAGGACTTGGAATCTCGGCTTTATAAAGCTGCATGCCTCCCACACCTAAAAAGGGGAGAATAGCAATAGAGAGAACAATAATCCCCATTCCCCCCATCCACTGGGTTAGGCTCCTCCAGAATAGTATTCCCTTAGGGAGCGATTCAATGTTGCTCAAAATAGAGGCCCCAGTAGTGGTAAATCCAGATATAGATTCAAAGTAGGCATTGGTAATAGTCCCAATTGAACTGGAAAATAAAAAAGGGAGAGAGCCGAAAAAACCTGCACTCACCCACCCAAGGGTAACAATGGCCATACTTTCTCTTTGACTCAGAGATGTGTAATCTCCTTTTTTGATGAGAAAAAAAAGGATAACGCCGCTCCCTGAGGTAATAATAAAAGAGTAGAGTAGAGAAAAGAAGCTCCCATCTGAATAGATGAGGGAGACAGTAAGAGGTGCAAGCATGGAAAGCCCGAGGAAAAAATTGAGGATTCCGATCAGCCGGAAGATCTGACTAAAACGCATTAGAAGTATTCCAGTTTAACGGTAAACAATTTTTCAAGTTTTGGTATAGCCTTTTTAAGGGCGAATATTATTAGATGATCATGGGGTTTGATCATGTTATGGCCTCTCGGAATAATAACCTTATCCCCCCTGATTATTGCACCAACAATGGTTTCTTTGGGAAATTTTACCTCGGATAAAGGGATATTTACAATGTCAGAAGTTTCTAATGCCTCGAATTCTATGACCTCTGCACCTTCTCCTTTGAGGGGTGCCACGCATACCACCTTTCCTTTCCTAATGTACTGGAGAGTTGCCCTGATTGCGGAAAGTCTTGGGCTCACAACCGTGTCAATTCCTATTGCAGAAATAAGAGGGATATAGCTTAGTTTTCCTATCCTTGTTACAGTCTTTTTTGCCCCGAGGGCCTTACCCAGCAAAGAGATAAGAACATTATTTTCATCATCACCAGTGATTACAACCATAATATCCACATCAGCTATATTCTCCTCCATGAGGAACTCCCGATCTGTGCCGTCACCATTTAGCACAACCACATTTTCAAGCTTTTCTGCCAGCTCCAGGCATCTCTGGCCATCTTTTTCAATTATCTTGGTATTAATATTGGTGGTATCAAGTGATGTTGCTAAGGCCAGACCAGTTTCACCGCCACCAACAATGATAATCCTACCTAATTCTTCTTCTCTAAGATTCATTAGTCGGAATATATTTGGGATGTTCTCTTTGTGGATAACACAGTATATCAAATCATGCGATTGGATTATATCCTGTCCGGTTGGTATAATAATATTTTCTCCCCTTACAATAACACCAACAAGGATTACATGCTCAAAATCAGTAAAGGAGGATAGTTTTCGGCCGGCTAATGGGGAGTTTTCTTTTATTGTTATGCCAATGAGTTTGATTCGGCCATCAACAAAATCTATTACCTCAGAGGCCTCTGGAACCTCCATAAGCTTGAGCATGGAAGCAACCATCTCTGACTGAGGATTGATAATCAGGTCAATATTCAAGAAATCCTGATTGAAGATTTCTCTATGTTTCAAATAATCTGGATTCTTTAATCGGGCTATCTTGGTAATATAATCGGTTAGATGTTGAGCATATAAACAGGCAACTAAGTTTGCTTCATCACTATCAGTTGCGGCCACAAGCAAATCACTTTCTTTGATACCTGCCTCATTTAATACTGAAGGATTGGTGCCTGAGCCCAGGATGGCCTGAACATCTATAATATTTTGGATATCCCTGATTTTATTAGGATCCTTTTCAATTATAACCACATCTTGATTTTCTTCCGATAGTCTCTGGGCAATATGAAAGCCTACTTCACCAGCGCCTATAATAATAATTTTCATTTACTATTTCCTTTGCTACTTAGAGTGCGCCATACATTTTTTAGGCCGAAACTAAGTTGATTTTTAAAAAAGCCCAACCTAAAAGTCAATATATAATAAGTCATCTCTTCTTTAGAAAAATTGGTTTATATTTTCCCAGAATATTAAGACCTCTGTGCAAAACCTGACAATTTTTGTCACCCTAAAAAAGAGGGTGGGCTTTTCTGAAGTAACTGGCGGTAGGGCGCTGAAAAGACCAGCCCGGGAGCCTCGGAACTGAAGAAAAGCCCATCCTCGTTAAGAAAATATGAGTTATTCAAAGGCATCAATATTAATAAGAAAATGGAAAAATACCCCTTTTTGTAATAGAGAGGCAAAGCAGGAGCTGTAAAGGAAGGGGAAGGCATAATTAAAATAGTTTTTGTTGGCTGATCTCTTTTTTTGCTTTAGGATTAAAGCCAAAATGTCTATAGGCAAGTTTGGTAGCCACTCTTCCCTTTGGCGTACGATTTATATAACCACTTTGTATCAGAAATGGCTCATAAACCTCTTCTAGTGTATCCTTTTCTTCAGACAGGGCAGCCGATAGGGTATCAAGGCCTATTGGGCCACCATCAAATTTTTCTATTATTGTCAGCATGATTTGTCGATCCATTTTGTCTAAGCCATTACTATCCACTTCCAATATATCTAAGGCCTTTTCTGCAACCGAATGTGTTATTACCCCTTCAGCCTCAATCTGTGCATAATCTCTAACCCTCTTTAGTAACCTATTAGCTATTCTTGGTGTTCCCCTTGATCTTGTTGAAATCTCAAGGGCACCTTCTTTATCAAGCTGGATGTCAAGAAGGGTTGCAGTCCTGGACACAATCTGCTGCAATTCCTCAGGTTTATAAAATTCCAATCGTGAAATAACACCAAACCTGTCTCTTAAGGGAGGTGTGAGCAGGCCTGTTCTTGTAGTAGCACCGATCAAGGTGAAAGGCGGGATGGAGAGTTTCACTGTCCTGGCTGATGGTCCTTGGCCGATAATAATATCCAGTTTGAAATCCTCTAGGGCAGGGTAAAGAATTTCTTCCACCACATGATTCAGTCTGTGGATTTCATCAACAAATAGAACATCCCTGGGCTCTAAGGATGTTAATATGGCCGCTAAATCACCTGGCCTATCTAACACTGGCCCAGAGGTGGTTTTTATGTTTGCACCTAGTTCATTAGCAATTATATGGGCCAGGGTAGTCTTTCCAAGACCAGGACTGCCATGAAAGAGAACGTGATCTAAGGCCTCGGAGCGGCCTTTAGCTGCCTCTACAAAGATCTTGAGATTTCTTTTAATATCCTCTTGCCCAATAAACATATCCAATGTGGATGGTCTGAGGCTGGCTTCAGCTGTGCCTTCCTCTGCCTTAGGTTTTGGATCTGTTATTCTTTCTTCTATGTTCATTGAATATTACATCTTTTTCTTTTCTATGTTGAGAGCACTACCCTTTGCCAGGTTCCGTAAGGCTTCTTTCAGTAATGTGTCAAGATTTATATCATTATCATTGCGTAAAACATACTCTATAATGCTTTTAGCAGACCTACTCGGGTATCCAAGATTGATGAGTGCTGATAAAGCATCATCAAAAATCTCTTTATTCCTTATCTGCACTTTCTCTCTTGGGCGTACCTCTATACCTTCGAAGATATCAGACACCTTTTCTTTTAACTCCAGGGCTATTCTCTGAGATGTCTTTTTGCCAACACCCGGGACAGCAGCGATCCTTTCAGAATCAGCGCTCACAATAGCACTGAGAAGATCCTCAAGTCCAATACCAGAAAGAATGTTTAGGGCCAATTTGGGCCCGATACCACTCACAGAGATTAGCAGCAAAAAGATATCTTTTTCTGTCTCTGTCTGAAAGCCAAATAGTTGAAGCATATCTTCCCGGACATGTGTATAAACATGGAGACTTACCTTTTCCATCTCATCCGGGAGTTGATAGAATGTGGATAGAGGAATAAAAACCTGATAGCCAACACCGGCCGCATCTACTATTAGCGACTGAGGGCTTTTACTAAATAGTATTCCAGTTAGATGAGCTATCATAAATCACGAGTATCTTCAAACCTTACCCAGTTATGGTGGCATATTGCTACGGCTAATGCATCTGCTGTATCTAAAGAGAATTGGGTATTCAGGTTAAGGATGAGCTTAACCATGGCCCTTACCTGTTCCTTTGTTGCCCTTCCGTATCCGACTACCGATTGTTTAATTTGTAAAGGGGTATAATCAAAAATTTTTAGACCACCCTGAGTAGCTGCTACCAGGGCAGCTCCCCTTGCATGGCCTATCTTTAAGGCACTTTTAACATTTTTTGCAAAAAAGATGTCCTCAATAGACATTTCCTCTGGGTGATAGATCTGGATTATTTCGATCAGAGAACTAAAGATACCATGTATCCTCTTACTGAATGGCCAGGAATTAGGAAAGGAGATTTTGCCTCCCCCTATGTAAATCAACTTGTTGTCTTCCTTTTTTACTAAGCCATAACCTGTAACTAAAGAGCCGGGATCAACCCCAAGGACCAGCATCAGTTGATGGCCTCCATGACCTCATCTGAGATATCAAAATTGGCATATACATGGTTAACATCGTCGTTATCTTCAAGGAGTTCCATTAGGGTTAACATCTGTTGAGCATTTTTACCATCAAGATCAACAGTTGTCTTAGGAATCATAGTTATCTCTGCCAGGATATAATTTAGCTCATCATTCTCAATGGCAGTTTTTACCTGCTCGAAAGAGGAGGGTTCAGTTATTATCTCAAGCTCTTTTTCTCCTTCTTTGATGTCATCAGCCCCAGCCTCAAGGGCCAGTTCAAACAACTTTTCCTCATCTATCTGATCTTTTTCAAAAATGATAAGACCCTTCTTGGAAAACATCCAAGATACACAACCTGCTTCTCCTAAATTACCTCCGTATCTTTCAAATAGGTGTCTCACATCCGCCACAGCCCTATTTTTATTATCGGTCAAGACCTCTACCAAAACAGCTACCCCTCCCGGCCCATATCCTTCATAGGTGACCTCTTCGTAGGTAAAACCTTCTAACTCACCGATTCCTTTCTTTATGGCCCTTTCGATATTCTCCTTTGGCATATTCTCTGCCTTAGCTGCTGCTATAGCTGTCCTCAACCTTGAGTTGGAATCCGGATCTTTTCCACCTAGCCTTGCAGCAACAGTAACCTCCTTGATAAGCTTGGAAAAAATCTTACCACGCTTAGCATCAACTATCCCCTTTTTATGTTTTATGGAATGCCATTTTGAGTGTCCAGACATATATTACTCCCTTGAAGATTTAATATTATCCGTTGTCCGTTGTTCATTGTCCGTGGTAAAATAAAATAACTCATTTTTTGAAATAGCTGTATTAAATTTTTAAGAGATAAATTAAAGTAAATCAACAACAGACTACGGACAACAACCAACTGACATCCTATACCTAAATCTTTTTAGATTTCTTAACATAATTGTCTATTTTTTACCATATCAATTTTGGCATATATTTCAGAGATTTGAATTTTGCAAAATTTTTAAATCCTTGCTAAGTTACAAATTTGATTTTATCATATTTAATTAGCTTAGATAAAAACTTTTTTTAGGAAGATGATTTTTGATAAAATGGCAGTAAGATGAAAAAACAGTAACTTAAAAAATTGTTGATATTCAAGGTTGAAGGACATGAAGAAAGTCTCGAGATTAATTAAACAAGCCAGAGAGGTACTACAGATTGAGGCCCAAGGGGTCCTCGATTTAATTGA
>CAYTDY010000106.1:0-7920 GCA_964436665.1 uncultured Desulfobacteraceae bacterium | reverse complement strand
TAAATAGTGCTTAGAGCTACCCTATCAAAAGGTATACAGATTCAGAAACATTATAGAAGAAATCGAAGAAATCATTCCTAAAAATGAAAACCTCCCTTTTGACATGTATGAACTTCTATATAGATTAATCGATGAAAACTCTTTTTTTGAAATAAAAAGACTTTATGTACCTGAAATAGTTACCGGATTTGCAAGATTAGGTGGGCAATCAATAGGAATAATTGCAAATCAGCCAAAAGTTAAGGGTGGTGCTCTTTTTGTAGAATCTGCTGATAAAGCGGCTCGTTTTATCCAATTATCAGATGCCTTCAATATTCCTTTACTTTTCCTTGCTGACGTTCCCGGTTTTATGATTGGAACGAGAGTTGAAAGAGAGGGAATAATTAGAGCCGGGGCAAAGATGATTATGGCTGTCTCCGAGGCAACAGTACCAAAAATTTTTGTTATCGTGAGAAAGGCCTATGGGGATGGCTTATATGCAATGTGTGGCCCTGGTTATGAACCTGATTGCTGCTTGGTATTACCTACTGCAATGATTGCGGTAATGGGCCCCAAAGCCGCTGTAAATGCAGTTTTTTACAATAAAATTATGGAAAAACCTGAAGAAGAAAGGCCTTCCTTTATAGAAGAGTTAAGAGAAGAATATAGGGAGGATGTTGATATTTTCAAGCTTGCCAGTAGATTGATAATAGATACCGTAGTCTCACCTTTCAATCTTAGAGATGAATTGATTGAAAGATTTAAAAGATATGAATCTAAAAAGTTTGAATTGGCATGGAGAAAGCATGCCGTTGTACCTATGTAAAAGGGGGTCATAGCAAAGACGGAAGATAGAGGCTGGATTGTTGGAGAAAAAGACCGGTATAGGATTCTACACATATTAACTTTTTTGGGGAGAGATTATGGATTTTAAAAACCTAATATACAAAAAAGAAAATGGCATTGCCAAGATAATCATCAACCGGCCGGAGAAGAGAAATGCCCTCAACCGGGCCACTCGCCTGGAGATGGCAGATGCACTGGAGGATGCAAAAACTGATCGATCGGTAAAGGTATTGGTCATCTCAGGTTCAGGAGGAAAAAGTTTTATCTCAGGTTCTGACCTCACCGAACTATCTACATTTGCTCCACTCGAGATGGAAGAATTTGTGAGTAACTTAGGGCAACAATTTTACACGAGGTTCGAGCAGTTAGAAAACCCTGTGGTAGCTATGATTAATGGTCTATGCCTTGGGGCAGGGCTTGAATTAGCACTGGCTTGTGATATCCGAATTGCTTCTAATTCCTCAAGGTTTGGCCAGCCAGAGATACTTTTAGGCATAATGCCCGGTGGTGGAGGTACCCAAAGACTATCACGACTTGTTGGTATAGGGAAGGCCAAAGAACTTATCTTTACAGGAAATATGATTGATGCACAGGAGGCATTAAGAATAGGACTGGTGAATCAGATAACCCCAACTGAAAATCTGGAAGAGGTTGTGATGTCCATGGCAAAGCATATAGCTGAGCAAAGTCCACTGAGTATCAAATGGGCCAAAAGATCTATCAATGCAGGTCAGGAGACTACCCTGAGTATGGGCCTTGCCTATGAGGCTCTGGCCGAGTGTCTCCTCTTTTCCAGTAAGGATCGGGAAGAGGGTATGAATGCCTTTTTTGAGAAGAGAAAACCAAAATTTAAAGGGGAATAGGCGTCTTGTTATGAATCTAAAGAGAATCTTGATTGTTGACGCAGGAGTGATGAGATATGGAATTTCATTGGTGGTAGCTCGGAGTAGCTTCGGTTATAGAATTTACGAGACATTTATTCATCTAAGAATGGAGTATAAAAGATGATAGATTTTTCCTTTATTAAAGAACAGGGTGATTTCAGGGAAAGAGTTAGACAATTTGCCAGGGAAGAGGTCAAACCAAGAAGGAAGGAGTGGGATAAGGATAGGAAATCGGCTTTGCCGATAAACGAGAGGGCTGCCGCATGGGACCTTTTAAGACCGGATATGGACAATATCACCAGGGGTATCCTGGTGGAGGAGATAGCCTATGTGGATTTTAACTCCGCTATGCCAGTTGTTTGGGCTACTCTACCATTTAGCCTAAATCAACTTCCCGGTGTTCCTAAAGAAGTTAAAAGAAAGATTCAGGAAAGGATACTTAGTGGGGAAAGTTTCCTTGCTTTTTGCTTTGGTGAACCAGGAGCAGGAACAGACATGGCTAAATTTGAAACAAGTGCTGTGAGAGATGGAGAGGAGTGGGTGATAAATGGCACCAAAAATACCATAAGCTGGGTAGATGCAGATTATTACTTAGTCTGTGCTAAAACCGGAAAGGAAGAGGAAGGGGTTTGGGCCTTGACCGATTTCCTGGTACCTGCTTCAACTCCGGGCGTATGCAAACCCGAGATCTGGAGTGACATGGGATCCAGAGGGGCCACCCGGGGGATAGTTCGATTTACAGATGTAAGGATCCCTTTAAACTATATGGTGGGAGAGCTGGGGAAGGGCTACATACTGGCGGCAGAATTTTTTGATACCAATAGGGCCTTTATTGGGCTTAAGTGTATCGGGGCGGCCCAGGCCTCTGTAGATGAAGCCTGTGAATATGTTAAAAAAAGGGTAGTTATGGGCAAGACTATCTCAAGATATCAGGCCATAAGTTTCCCCCTTGCTGAGGCCCAAACCCTGCTTGAGGCAGGTAGATTGTTATGCTACAAGACACTCTGGAAGGCTGACCGGGGTGCACGACGCTCTATAGAGGGAGCTATGTGTAAGTGGTGGGTACCGGAGATAACATTTGAGATCGTGCGGAAGTGTCTTTTGATACATGGGCAATATGGTTATACAGAAGGCCTCCCTTTTGAACAGAGGTTGAGGGACATTCTTGGATGGCAGATAGGCGATGGCACTGCGGAACCATCAAAGCTCTTAATTGCCAGGGGTATGATGGGTAAAGAATATGTCGGTTAGTTACTATGATTAGAAGTTTTCAAGATATTTTATCAAAAGCAGAATCACTCCCTCCACAACGGGCAGCCATCCTGTTTCCGCACGATCAGGCCGTCATGTTAGCAGTCAAGGAAGGGATAAGTCTCAACTACATTGAGCCAATATTGGTAGGCCTCAAACCCAATATCCATGCCGTTGCCAGGGAAGTAAAACTGGATCTTAAGGGGATAAAGATCGTCCACATTGAGGATAAACAGAAAGGGGCAGATTTCTGCCTGGATCAGGTTGTAGAAGAAAAAGTCCGTTTAGTAATTAAAGGAAATATCCTGACCACCTACCTATACCGTTCCCTTATTAAGGCGACTAAGCTACTTAATCCAGATCATGTTCCCTGTACCCTTGTTTTCAGCCAGGTGAGGGATATTAACAAATTATTTGTGATTACTGACCCGGGGGTAAATATTCAACCGGATTTAGAGACTAAGTTAAAAATGTTGACCAATGCTGTCTCTATTTTGAAGGGATTAGGATGCGAGAAACCCCGAGTTATGGTCCTCTCTGCCCAAAGAGAGATAGATCAAGATCTGATTTCGTCCAAAGAAGGAAGACGCCTCAGGGATATCTCTTTGATGAATGGGAATATCGATTATTTAATAGATGAACACAGAAATCTAATTCAAGCTTTTTGTAGTCGACCACTGAAAGAGGATGAATTTCCGGATATTTTTCTTACACCCAACATCGAGACAGGAAATATCCTGGTCAAAAGCATTGACCACCTTGGTATTGGATTACGTCAGGCCGTGACAGTTGGTGCAGGGATAATTATATTGACCCCTTCACGTTCTGATGGGTATGAAGAAAGGATACTTAATATGGCCTTCGGGGCAGTATTGGCTTATTCAGTCAGGAAAGGAAATTAGTGTGGATTTTGATAAAATAGCCGAATTAGCAAAGCAAAAGGGGCCAAGAAGATTGGTTGTCACAGGTGTGGAGCGTGGAGAGTTTTTTGAACCTATCCTTGAAGCTAAGCATATGGGTATGGTCAGCCCTATTTTATTGGGAAGGGGCAATTTTGGTATAAATGATAAAGAAATTGAATATATTCATGAACCTGATTTAGGAAAAGCTCGAGCAAGAGCCATCAACATGGTTAAAGAGGGTGAGGCCGAGATATTTATGGAGGTAGCATCCTTGAACAGGAGTCTGTTCGAGCTTATTGATGAGAAAAAAATCGGAGTTAAAAAGAGAGGTGTTTTAAGCCATATCTTCCTTTTTGAGTCATTAAAGGATAGACGGATGACCATGTTAACCGATACCTATATAAACAATTATCCCAATATTAAAGATAAGGTTGACATTGTGGAAAATGCGATAGAGGCTGTGGGTATTCTGGGCATAGATACCCCAAAGGTTGCAGCCCTGGCACCACTTGAATTGGTTAACCCCGCCATTATCTCCACTATTGATGCAGCTGTTCTTTCCAAGATGTCTGAGAGGGGGCAATTTGGCCCTGCTATAGTAGAGGGTCCCCTTGCAATGGATAATGCGGAATCGGCGTTGGCTGCAAGACATAAAGGAATTGACAGTCCGGTTCCAGGGGACGTGGATATCTATTTATTCCCGGACATTGAATCAGCCTATCTAACGACCCAGTTTCTATCTATCCTGGGAATGGTTAGACATGCTGGCATATTAGGGGGAGTTAATATACCCATAGTTATTATTACCCCTCTTGACACGAAAAGTTCTTGCCTTTTAAACATTGCCCTTGCGGTACTCAAATGAATAGAAAATTTTATATCTTGACTATCAATATCGGATCGACCTCTGTCAAGATAGGGCTTTTTGCTAATAGGGAACCTTTTTTTAAGGAGACAATGGATTATAAGGGAGAAGAATTTTCACAACTTAAGGGAATGGATGAAAGGTTATCATTTCTTTATAGGCTGGTTAACGAAATTTTAGTCAGACACAATCAGAGTGGAAGAAAATTAGATCTTATTGTCAGCCGCGGGGGTGTCACTCGCCCCTTAGAAAGTGGCGCTTATTTAATTAATGAGGCTATGTGCCGGGATTTGAGGGAGGCCAGGTATGGCTGGCATCCAACCAATTTAGGTCCCCTTTTGGCACATCAGATGGGAGAGGAAAGGGGCGTTCAGGCTGTCATCTTTGACTCCCCCGTGACAGACGAGATGGAACCAATCGCAAGGATATCAGGACTTAGAGAGATCGAGCGCAAGGCAGCCTTCCATGTCCTGAACCAGAAGTCAGCAGCCAGAAAGGCGGCTAAAAGATTTAAAAAGGGCTATGAGGAGATGAACATAATCGTTGCTCACCTCGGTGGAGGAATTACCATCTGTGTCCACAGGAAAGGGAAGATAATTGACGGGACGCATGGTATAAGTGAAGGGCCTTTTACCCCACAGCGTTCAGGTGCTCTCCCTTTAAAGTCTATTATTGAACTATGTTTTTCCGGCCGTTTTAAAAGAGAGGGATTGGAGGCCCATTTGATGGGCCATGGAGGTCTTGTCTCTTATTTAGGGACGCACAATATCAAAGAGATTGAGGAGAGGATCAAGGGAGGAGATAAAGAAGCCCATCTGATAATCCAGGCAATGTGCTATCAGATAGGTAAAGATATTGGCGCCATGGCCACTGTTTTGAAAGGAAATGTGGATACCATTGTCTTTACAGGGAACCTTTGTTACTCTGAATTAATCTTGGAAGAGATTAAGTTAAATGTTAGTTTTTTGGCCCCGATTGTGGTCTTTCCTGGAGATGATGAGCTTGAAAATCTTGCCTCAGGAGGTCTTGAGGTTTTAAAATCAAAGGATTCATCAGATATTCAGGCCTATTTATAAGTTAGTTAGAAGCAAGGCCGGAGCCTTTGAAGAGAGTAGATCATTTGTTGGGATAGAGATTTAAATGAATGGATTTAGATACTTCTGTCCCATTATCTTTCCATATCAAAATCCTCAGAGATGGTTATTGGATGCAGGTGCCAGGAAAATCGTGAACATGTGAGCCGGGGCCTATGGGGTAGATTGTAACACGATCAGGGCATCTACGGCTATCGGGCGGCTGCCAGATATGATAACAGGGTTGATGTCTATCTCCTTTATTTTATTATTTGTTATACCAATCTCGCCAACCTTGATTAACATTTCTGACAATATTTCCCTGTCAACAGGTTCCATTCCCCTGACAGAGTCAAGTATCTTGTGGGCCTTTATCTCATCCATCATCTCAAGGGTATCCCTTTTCTCCAAAGGTGCAAGGCGAAAGGATACATCCTTTAAGATCTCGGTGAATATACCCCCAAGACCAAACATAACGCATGGGCCAAACTGAGAATCCCTGATCAACCCTATAACCAACTCCCTCTTTCCCTTAATCATCTCCTGCACAAGTACAGCACCTTTAATGCCGTTCATACCGGCCATGATATTATTGAATGCATCCACTGCTTCCCTGTTATCTCTGATATCCGTCTGAATGAGCCCTTTTTCTGTCTTGTGAGTTATCTCTGGAGAACATCCTTTCATCACCACAGGATAACCAATCTCATTGGCTGCGGGGATAACATCATTGCTGCTCTCAACCATTATTTCCCGTGTAACTGGAATCTGGTAGGAAGCCAGAATAATCTTGGATTCATATTCTGAAAGTGTTTCCCTTTTCTCTTTAAGTGCCTTATCTATGATTTCCATGTAATCTCCTTTTTTATAGCCTATTCATCTCAAGATAGAATTGGCCACGATGATTTTTTCTATTTCCTTGGTTCCCTCATATATTTCTACAATTTTTGCATCCCTATAGATCCTCTGAACCTTGTATTCATCAATATAGCCATAGCCGCCGTGCATCTGAAGTGCCTCATCCGCACACCTCACTGCCATTTCCCCTGAGAACCACTTTGCCATGGCAACAAGTCCATGATCAATTTTTCCTTTATCAGCCAGCCATGCAGCCTCATAGTAAAGATTCCTGGCAGCCCTGATTTTGGTAGCCATTTCAGCAATCTTGAACTGGTTTATCTGAAATGATGCGAGAGGTGCACCAAACTGGTGTCTTTTTTTGATATGGGCAATGCTCTCTTCAAGTGCTGCCCTTGCAATGCCTACAGCCATAGCACATATATGTAGTCTGGTCACATTAAAGAAGGCCATCAAATCCCTAAAGCCTTTCCCCTCTTCTCCAATCAAATTGGCGGCTGGAACCCTGAGATTGGATAGGGATACCTCGGCTGTATCATTTGCCCTTATGCCGAGTTTTCCATACAACTTGTTTGCCTCGTATCCAGGCCTGTCAGTCTCAACAATAAAAAATGAATGTCTTTCGTGTCTGTCAAGGTTGTCAGGATCTGTCTGGCAGAAGACAAGGATATAGTTTGCAATATCTCCATTTGTAGTGAACATCTTGGTGCCGTTTATTACATATTCGTCACCATCCCTTACAGCCATAGTAATTGCACCGGTTACATCAGAGCCTGCATCTGCTTCGGTAATGGCTGTACCCATGATGGCCTCACCTTTAGGTAGGGGAGGGAGGTATTTCTTTTTCTGCTCTTCAGTTCCAAACATGCCCAAGAATTCGGCACCAAAGGTGGTAGTGATAACAGCATTGGCCATACCTGCATCAACTGCCCAGAACTCCTCCACTATCAGGCAGTGTTCAAAAAATCCAAGCCCTGCACCTTCATAGGCCTCATCTATAAATACTCCTACAAAACCAAGCTCACAGGCCTTTCGCCAGATATCCAGATCAAATGTCTCATTCCTGTCAAATTCCTGTGCCCTTTCAGGGAATTCACCAAGTGCAAATTCCCTGGCGGCCCTCTGTATGTCTTGTTGCTCTTTAGTGAGATTAAAGTCCATTTTTTATCATCCCTTTTTTGCTTCCAGTGCCTTCTCTTTTAAAACGGGTACGATCTTGAACAGGTCATCAACAATACCAAAATCGGCAGTCCTGAAAATGG
>CAYTDY010000105.1:0-7964 GCA_964436665.1 uncultured Desulfobacteraceae bacterium | reverse complement strand
TTGAGAAGAGCTGCTTGTGAGGATTACAATATGGTGTTTTCAGCCCCTATAGAAGTATTAAGTGATTTGTTAAATGGGCTTAATGCAATTCAGAAGGAAGGGTTTGGGTTGCCTTTGCGTCTTACGCCTTCAATCGAATATCCTTTGGAAGAGAGCTATATCCAGATTGCGCAATTAATAGGTATGGATTGGGTCAAATAAGGGGTCTTTTCACAATATCCCGGGTATGATTAAGTCTGACATCTTAGGTACTTAAAAAGCGAGTGTGACACCCACTCCTCCCAAGATAGTTGATGGGCCCTTATCTCTTGCCATTCCTGGAAATATGCAAATTGGGGTATTCAGCTAGCTTCAGTTGCAGACTACGTTCAATGGATTCTGGTGCCCGGCGTAGGCAAAAAATGAGGCTCAACTGGTATAAAAACCTCGGCAGAGCCTTAAGACAAGGGATTTTTTCAGAGTACCAATGAGAGTTAACAGAAGGATGCGTTTGAGCTGTGTTTGCTTGCCGCTCAAGTAGAAGGAGAACTTCATAAACAGTGGGGGGAAAGAGCAATGATACTTATTGAAAACGGTATGGTCTGGACAGGAAATAAGGAGGATTCTCCATCAAATAGAACAATCCTAATAGATGGGCAAACCATTAGACATATCTTCACCAAGGATAAAGAGATTGATGTACCTGAAGATGTTGAACGGATTGACGCCTCATCGAAGTTTGTTCTACCTGGATTGATAAATTGTCACACCCACATTTGTCTAGATGGAAGCCCTGATCCGGTTTCATCCATGCTAAACGATGGGATGTTTCGGGTCTCCATAAAAGCGGCGGAATCAGCAAAAAGGATCTTAATGCAGGGAGTTACAACCATAAGAGATCTCGGGGGATGGCAAGGTATCGACATTGCCTTAAGGGATGCAATCAAAGATGGGATTATACCAGGGCCTAGAATGCTGGTGAGTGGAAAGGTGATATGTATGACTGGTGGCCATGGCCGAACTATGGGCTGTGAAGTGGATGGATCAGATGAAGCCAGGAAAGCTGCTCGAATGCAGCTGAAATCTAACGTCGATTTAATTAAGGTAATGGCAACAGGGGGAGTTATGACCGAAGGAGTGGAGCCGGGATCCCCGCAGCTAACAATCGATGAGATGAAAGCCGCAGTTGAAGAGGCTGAAAAAGCTGGAAGACGAGTTGCCTGCCATGCGCATGGAAATACAGGTATTCTAAATGCCCTAAAAGCGGGCGTCCACACTGTCGAGCACGGTACATTTCTCGACGAGAGGGCGGTTGATATGATGATTGAACGAAATGCTTATTACACACCAACGGTTATCGCGCCAAAACGGATTGCTGATGTAGGAGCGGAGGCAGGTATACCAAAATATGCGGTGCGGAAAGTTGGGGAAATGATTAAACACCGCTTCAAGAGTCTTCATCTTGCATACGAGAAAGGGGTGAACATCGTAACAGGAACGGATGCCGGTACACCTATGAATCCGCATGCAGATCTTATCGAGGAATTGCTGATATTGAAAAAAGAATGCATGACATCACAAGAGGTTTTGGCAGCAGCCACGGGTGTAGCGGCTAAGGCATTGGGGATAGAAAGCCAGGTAGGAATATTAGAAGAAGGAAAAATCGCTGATTTGATCATCGTTGATGGTAATCCTTTTGATGATATAGGCGCACTCAGAAATATATCCGTTATCATTAAAGAAGGAAAAGTGATTGTCAATGAAGCGTTCTAAATTACGCCATGTATAGGGAGTTACTAATTACCAATGAGCTGGTTAATTTTTTTGAAGAATAGATCCCCCCCTCGTCTTAAAGGTCATTCAGATTTAATCTTAAGATTCTTATCCTAAAATAAAAGGGGGATTTTGTTATGAAAAGACAACTAAGATCCATAATTCTATGCCTAGTGGGGATCATCCTCATCCTTAGCTTCTGGGCAAATAGTGCTACCGCTTCTTCTAAGGATACCTTGAAAATAGCTTTGTGGTCGAGGATTGCCACACTAGACCCTTGGAATCATGCGATCATTGGCGGGGCCATTGTGAATGAACAGTTTATGGAGAATCTCTACATTCTTGACGAGAACACACTCAGGCCTATGCCTAACCTTGCAGTTTCTCATAAACTTATCAACGATACCACATGGGAATTTGTCTTAAGAAAAGGTGTGAAATTTAGTAATGGTGAGCCATTTAACGCAGAGGCTGTGAAATACTCATTGGAAAGGGTATTAGATCCTGAGAGAAAGCTTTTTGATAGGCCTGTTTGGGCTAAAGTTCTAGATCATGTTGAGATTGTTGATGATTATACGGTAAGGATTATTACTCAAAAACCATATCCCACTCTGCTGAAAAAATTATCCTTTGATGCCTTCATGATTCCACCCAAGTATGTAGAGGAAAAGGGAGATGCCTATTTTGGTGAGCATCCGATAGGAACCGGCCCATACAAGCTAGTGAAATGGAAGAGGGGGGAGGAGCTTATCTTTGAACGCAACGAAGACTATTGGGGTAAAAGGCCAGCCATTAAAAGGCTACATATCAGAATCATTCCTGAGCCCGCAGTTTCCACCGCAGAGCTTATTACTGGCGGAGTAGATGTTGTTGGAAGGTTAGGGTCAGATCAAATGCCTGTGGTAGCAAAATCCAAAAACGCAATGGTGTTTCAATCGCCTTCCAACAGAATTCATTTTGTCCAACTGGACGGAGACGGCCGAGCTGGCCCAACGCCTTTTCAAAAATTGAAAGTCCGCCGCGCCCTTTATCATGCAATCGATCGAGAAGCGATCATCAGAAATATTATGCGCGGGTATGGGAATATGGTACATGGTCCGCTGTTCCACAAATATTTCGGCTACGATCCAAGCATGAAGGATAGGGAACCGGAATATAATCCTGAGAAGGCCAAGAAACTATTGGCCGAGGCTGGATATCCCAATGGGTTCGATGCAGAGCTATCTGGATACATGCATAAAGCGGTGCTCGAGGCCATTCAGGGCTATCTGCGTAAAGTCGGTATAAAAACCCACCTTAATTGGTATGGAGCTGATATGGGTACGCTGGTGAAACTGAGAAATGCAGGGAAAGTAAAGGACATGGGTATGTATACCTGGGGAGACAATATGTATGATCCGGAATATATTCTGCCATATTGGTTCGATATTAACGGGGACAAAACGACTAATAAGGACAAGGAATTGGATGAATGGATTACTGATGCTGGGCAAACATTTGACGAGGAAAAAAGGGTAGAGCTGTACAAAAAGGCTCAACATCGCATCGTAGACAGGGTATACTGGGTGAATATATTTGCCGAGGTTTCCCTCTATGGGATAAATAAAAAGCTCAACTTCGTAACACTCGGAGAATATCCCAGGTTTTGGCGATGCTCTTGGAAATAGAAAATTGAAAAGCTAAGCATATTCTCTTGCAAGTACCAGGAGAGGGTTTTCCAAACAATAAGAGGGAAGGTTGGGGTTGCGGTTAAGCGCAGAAGTTCTAGTGCTTTTTGGAAGACCCTCTTCTATTTTCATTATCCCCTCCGGGTTGGTGACTTTCATATTTTGATCAGTTTTCCTAAGATTTCCTTCTTAAAGAGCCTTTCTGATTAAAGGAAGAATCATGAGAGATTATGTTATCAAGAAAATGTTTCTCGCGGTGCTGATCATCCTTGGCGTTATTACGGGAACATTTCTACTCTTACATCTCTCCGCCGATCCAGCTGCAATTTTGCTTCCTCCAGAGGCAGACGCTAAAGATATAGAAGCATTCAGGGAGGCCATGGGACTAAATGAGCCTATTATTCTACAACTCGTTAGATTTCTCTGGCAGGTAGCCAAATTTGATTTCGGTGTCTCATATATTAATAAATTACCCGTGGTTTCTCTTATCGGAGAAAGAATAACAGCCTCCGTTGAGCTCACGTTTGCGGGCTTCCTTATTTATCTGTGTCTTTCTATACCGTTAGGAATCATTTCTGCAATAAAAAGGTTTTCTTTGATCGATAACATTGCGACCTTTTTCGCCTTGGTGGGGCAGGCAATGCCCATATACTGGCTGGGAATAATGTTAATTATTCTTTTCGGTGTCAAACTCCAAATCTTGCCGATTTCGGGGAGAGGGGATCTCGCTCATTTGATATTACCCAGTGTGGCTTTGGGGACCTATCTCGCACCAATAGGCATGAGACTCACAAGGTCGGCAATGATTGACGTGCTTACTCAAGACTATATCAGGACAGCAAAGGCGAAAGGACTATCGAATACAACCATCTATTTTAAGCATGCGGTCAAGAATGCTGTTTTGCCGGTGATTGCCGTTGTTTTTGTTCAGATAGGCGTTTTATTAAGCGGAGCAGTTGTGACAGAAACCGTTTTTGCGTGGCCTGGACTGGGACGTCTGGCGGCAACTGCAATCTTAGCTGGAGATTATCCCCTCGTGAGAGCTGTGGTTATATTATTTACGATATTTGTCGTTACGGGGAACTTGATTGCCGACATAATTATCGCTTATCTCGATCCCAGAATAAGGCTAAAATAAGGTGTTTTTAAGGACTTACAGGAATCATGAGTTCTGTTAGTTACACAAAATTATTAAGAAATTTGATGAAATATAGACTTGGTTTTTTTGGGTTTTTCCTTACCATAGTAATGCTTTTCATTGCAATCTTTGCTCCGATATTATCCCCCCATGACCCTTACGACCAAGACATTTCAAAAAGATTTATACCTCCATTCTGGCATGAAAATGGCACCAAGGAACACCTGCTTGGAACGGATCATGTGGGTCGAGATTTGCTCAGCAGGATTATTTACGGCGCAAGGATATCACTCTCTGTCGGACTTTTTGCAGTTCTTATTGCAGCCACCATCGGAATCATTCTTGGTTTGCTGGCAGGATATTATATGGGAGCCATTGACTCTGTTATCAGTTACCTTATTGATACCATGTTATCGTTTCCCTATGTTCTGCTGGCTATGGCCTTGGTAGCAACTCTTGGAGCAAGTTTTCGAAATGTATTCATTGTATTAGGGATTACGAGCTGGCCGTTGTATTCTCGGGTAATCCGTACAGAGATATTAAGAATAAAAGAAATGGACTACATTAAGGCAGCTAAGGCCTTAGGAATGAAAGACCTTAGAGTCATTCTGTTTGAAATTTTCCCAAACCTCATCAATAGCGTAATTGTAATTGGGACTATTCAGACTGCCACTATGATAATAAGTGAATCCTTTTTAAGTTTCTTAGGGCTCGGTGTCCAACCTCCGATTCCATCATGGGGAGGAATGTTGGCGGAAGGAAAAGATCACATGCTTGATATGTGGTGGCTGGCGGCCTTGCCAGGAATGGCAATTTTCCTTACGGCGATGGGCATCAATTTATTCGGCGATGGATTGCGAGATTTTTTTGATCCCTTGAAACGTAAGCAGCTATGAATCGAATAAAATGATCTGTGCCCCGAATTAGCTGATTTTGTCATCGGAAACAGGGATGGACTGTCAAAAGAAATTATTGGAAGTAAGAGATTTGAAAACATATTTTTATACCGATATGGGTGTGGCCAAGGCTGTTGACGGGGTAACCTTTTCCGTAAAACAGGGAGAAACATTGGGCATTGTGGGGGAATCAGGCTGCGGCAAAAGCGTGACCGCTTATACTATCATGCGGCTAATCCCCGAGCCTCCCGGCAGAATTGAAACTGGTGAGATATATTTTGAGGGAACTGATTTATTGGGTTTGCCTGAAAAGGAGATGAGGAAGATCAGGGGAAACAAAATTTCCATGATCTTCCAGGATCCGATGACATCCTTGAACCCGGTATTCAAGATCGGGAACCAAATTTCCGAAGCTATCCGACTCCATCAGGGATTACCCAAAAGAGAAGCCCTTAACAAAGCAATCGAAGTGCTCAGATTAGTGGGAATTTCTTCGCCAGAAAGACGCATTTATGATTACCCACATCAGATGAGTGGAGGGATGCGCCAAAGGGTAATTATTGCTATGGCCTTATCATGCAAGCCCAGATTAATGATCGCAGATGAACCAACAACTGCCCTTGATGTAACGATACAGGCCCAGATATTAAACATTATTCAAGAGCTCAAAGGAGAAATAGGAACATCGATCATCCTCATAACACATGATCTCGGCGTCATTGCTGAAACGGCCCAAAGTGTTTTCGTTATGTACGCGGGGAGGATTATGGAGTACGCAACGGTTGATGATCTTTTTGAAAATCCGCATCACCCTTACACGGAAGGTCTCATAAAATCAATTCCCCAGCTCGACCAGAGCCAAAGAAGGTTGCCTGTTATTCCAGGGATTGTGCCAAGCCTATTGCATGTCCCAGATGGCTGTAAATTTAGTGATCGGTGTGAAAAATCGTCCAAGAAATGTTTCAAGGAAGAGCCTCCGCTTTTTGAGATTAAGCGGGATAGCCAATGCCGGTGCTGGTTATATGAATAGATCTTATCCAGGTACCTGCATATGAAGCGTGAAGAACTAGTCAGAATAGAGCATGTAAGAAAATATTACCCTATTACCGGTGGAATGTTCTCAAAGGTCGTCAATTATGTGAGGGCGGTAGATGGCGTCGATTTATTCATCCTTAAAGGGGAAACTTTGGGCCTTGTTGGGGAAAGCGGATGCGGAAAATCAACATTGGGAAAGCTTGTTTTATTGCTGGAAGACCCAACCGAGGGAAAAGTATTTTTCGAGGGAAAGAATATTTTGGAATGCGGCAAGGAAGAAATGAGACAGCTGCGACAGGAAATGCAGATTATTTTCCAAGATCCCTATTCTTCCCTAAATCCGCGAAAGACGGTAGGTAAGATTATCGGAGATCCGTTTGTTATCCACAATATTACCAGGAGTAAGGGTGCAAGGAGGGAAAAGGTTCTCAAATTGATGGAGGAAGTGGGGCTAAGGCCTGAACACATTGACCGCTATGCCCATGAATTTTCAGGAGGACAGAGACAGAGGATTGGTATCGCCAGGGCATTGGCTTTAAATCCCAGGTTGATTATTTGTGATGAACCAGTTTCAGCGCTGGATGTTTCAGTCCAGGCTCAGGTCATTAACTTGCTACGTGATCTTCAGGAGCTCTATAACCTGACATACCTCTTTATTTCTCATGACTTGAATGTGGTAAAACACATTGGCGATAGAGTCGCTGTCATGTATTTGGGTCGTATCGTAGAAATTGGCAAAAGGCAGACCTTGTACAGTACTCCCAGACATCCTTACACACAGGCCTTGCTTTCAGCATCCCCGATAGCCAATCCAAAGGCAAAAGGAAATCGCATTATCCTGAAAGGGGATGTCCCCAGTCCGATCGATCCCCCACAAGGGTGTTATTTTCATACGAGATGTCCAAAAAAATTAAGGAAATGTACCCAGGAGACTCCAAAGTTGAAAGAAGTTGGGCCTGACCATTGGGTATCTTGCTTTCTTTATGAGTGAAATAAGCGAGGCATAAAATAAGGATGTTCTAAAGATGCAGGTATGTTCGAAGAATTAGGTGGAGTAAGACAAGCCCAATACGCAGACATCATGGGTAGCTACGGAGCCCTAATGCTCTTATCATATTTTTTCATAAGTGGTCTTGGCTGCTTGCTCATGTTACAGACTGGACAAAGGTATTTTAAATAGGGAGGATTTTATGAATACGTATGCGATCAAACCATTAATGCTTTCCAAGGTAATCAGCGAAAAGGGACCCATGACCTATTTAGTCTATCATGGACAACCTATTATTCGGCCATATGTGATGTGGTACATCAGGGCGGGCGACAAGCATGTGTTAGTGGACACCGCTATCGAGGCCGAAGATTATAGAACTTATCACCCTGGGTTCAACAACATGCCATTTGAGCCAGTACAAAGCTTTGAGGAGGCCCTGGCCAAGGTTGACTGTGTGCCCGATAGCATCGATATCATCATCCAGA
>CAYTDY010000104.1:0-7998 GCA_964436665.1 uncultured Desulfobacteraceae bacterium | reverse complement strand
CTTGAGAAAGCCATACTGTCTCATCTTCCAGCCGCACCTCGATGCGGCTGCGGCCGTCTTCTGTTTGATAAAGCAAAATCTGGGATGATGTTGCCGATTTTTCAGGTACATTATCCGTCATTCCTTTTTCTCCTATCAGTCAAATCCTTTTTTTCAACGGGTCAAGTCCCAGTGGATTAGTCTTCAAATTCCACCCCAGTACGATAGTTCCTACCTACGGGGCAGGCGGGATAAATCTCCGTTTGACTCATGTTCTGTTTTTTTTGCTTACCAGCACGTGTCATTCACAAGAATAGACGTAAAAAAACTCCACTATTTTTAGCTCCCCGGTGAAATAGGTTCGTTTTGAACCTTTGCTTCACCCCAGTTAAATAGTATTTAAATTTAACCCCAATGGAATATCAACTACAACTTCATTCCATAGGGCAAGCCGGGTAAAAATTTCACGGGGCGAGCATAGCTCAAAGCTCAAAGGTGAAAGCAATAGTGAGCTGGCAGCTGCCCGGTGAAATAGGTTCTGCCCCATAGGAGTAGCGTAGCTCGATTTGTAGTGATTTTGCCACTCATTGACCCCGCTTTAAAACCTCACGCATTGATAAGGGGAATTTTGTATTTTTTCAGACGGATATCACGGGTTACGAGGGTCAGACTTTCTAATTTTGCCTGGGCCACAAGCATTCTGTCAAAGGGGTCCCGGTGATGTGACGGCAGGTCTCCGACCGCATAGGCGTGATCCACGGTAATATCAAGCAGCTCAAAGCCCTGTTGATCTAATACCTTCCGAAAATTCGCAGGGATTTCCAGCTTACCTAATGCGTGCTTAATCCGAATTTCCCAGATAACGGCTGCACTTACAAAAACTAAATTTTTACCGTCCGCAATTACAGATTTTGCTCGCGGGGAAAGATTCGGGTGATCATCAAGCCACCATAAAAGAACATGTGTATCGAGTAATAGATTCATAGCTCCGCAATTCCAAAAGCTTCGGCGATATCTGCTGGTAATTCATCAAAATCATCAGAAATTTTTATTTTCCCCCGTAAAGCGCCAGGATGGCGCTGTTTATCGCTTCGTTCGTACCGCACCAGCTTTGCCACCGGTTTACCTGCTTTTCCGATGATCACGTCTTGCCCGGACATGACCTTTTCGATAAGCGCTGAAAGTTGAGCCTTTGCCTCTGTGATATTTGTTATCAACATATCTGATACCTCCTCATAATAGTCTGGCCAGACCAGACCAGAAAGTCAAGAGATTTTTTATAGTAACCATTAATGTAACAATAATAGTAACTGGTTCAAAGTTCCGGGTTCACGCCTGCCCGCCGGACGGCAGGCGGGGTTCAATGGTTATTTTCTGAACCATTAACCGTTAATGGATACTTTCAAGGAATTTATAGACTTGGATTACAAAATAAAACTTTTGCAAGGTTGCAGCATTTACTCAAAAAAATATTTGTCCATTAGGATAACGAAAACCCTACCTTCTATCTGAGAAATAGGTTTAAGTATTCAATCTTATAGCACCCTCTGTTAAGAGTTATTTTTGTCTTCTTTTTTACAAAGAAATACGTCTAACTTCTATTAAAAAATATTCCTTATGAATGCAAAAATAGCTTTAATTTTCATCTAAAATGTAGGGACTGAGTAGGATAAATCCTTCTTAATAAAAAAATAAGGGCTAACGGAAACCCGCTAACCCTTATTCAATCTTGATGCCGAGACGCAGAGTTGAACTGCGGACACGGGGATTTTCAGTCCCCTGCTCTACCGACTGAGCTATCTCGGCCTAAATTAACCCTACTACGTAACTTATCCAATTCTCATCAATATGTCGGGGTTTTGTCAAGGAAAAATATGATATACTTGCAGTAGAAATCCACAAATATCGTAGTAGGGTTAATATATTCTCAATTCTTAAATATCAAGCCACTATTTATCGGTATCTTCACCCTCATCAAAGCCGAGTTCAAGTTCCAGATCCTCTGAATCTATATCTATTTCTATTTCTTCTGAATCTTTCTCTGTCTCTTCCTCCTGAACACTTTCCTGACCTCCATCTTCTTCTGGGGCAGGCAAGCCGACATCCTCTAATTCAACCTCGGTATCTTTACCTGGTTCTGGTATATGTTCCTCTTCTATATTTTCACCCTCATCAAAGCCGAGTTCAAGCTCCAGATCCTCTGAATCCAGGTCTATCTCTTCCGAATCTTTCCCGGTCTCTTCCTCCTGAACACTTTCCTGACCTCCACTTTCTTCTGGGGCAGGCAAGCCGACATCCTCTAATTCAACCTCGGTATCTTTACCTGGTTCTGGTATATGTTCCTCTTCTATATTAATGTCTAATTCCGAACCATCATCATGTATTTCCTCTTCTTCTAGCATCATACCCTCAGCACCCTCCTTAGCTGATTCAGGCACCCTAAGCCCAACGCTACTATCATTAAGATCGCCGGTTAAGGAGCCCAAAAGAAAAGGTGTGTTAGGTTTGAGAGAAAAGATATTCATCTTAGCCTTTTCTGCCGATATATCCTTGCCACACCTGGGACAAGCATCTAAATAATCAAAGGTAACATATTTGCATTTCGGACATTTCATGATAACTCCAATATAATAAAATAATTAAGAAGATATTTATTTGAATAAATTATATAAGCATTTATAATAATTGTCAAGTAATTTCATTATATTTCATCATATTAAATATATCTTAAATCTCCATCCAACAATTCACCTTTTCGCATTCTCCCTGATTGCTTGCTTGGCCAGTTTATCACATCGCTCATTTTCAGGATGCCCTTCATGACCCTTTATCCACCGCCACTCTATCTGATGCGGTTTGCTTAATATAAGTAATCTTTCCCAAAGATCCCTATTTAAAACTGGCTTCTTCTGTGAATTTAACCAGTTTCTCTTTAGCCATGTGTTGATCCAGATTGTGATTCCTTTTAAAACGTAATTGGAATCTGTAAATATCCTAATTCTTGAAGGCCTTTTAAGTGTCTCTAAGCCCTCTATCGCAGCCATAAGCTCCATCCGGTTGCTCGTAGTATTTGAAAAATATCCTGATATCTCTTTTTCCCTTTTGCCATATCTTAGTATGGTTCCATATCCTCCTGGTCCGGGATTACCAGAGCAGGCACCATCAGTAAATATTTCTACTATGTTACCATCACCCTTCTCCCTGTAATTATCTTTTTTTCTCATTCTCGCTTTCTCTCTTTATTTCAACCTTAAGAAACAAAATGTTAAACTATAATGTCAATTCATATCATAAATTTTAGAAATTTTTACATTTTATTTCAAGTCGGTTACTCTTCAATTTTCACTGGATCAATACTGATTATTTTTTTACCAGATATATCTTCCTGATGCCTTGAATATCGTAAGTCACCTTCTCCTTTAATTATAGACTTTCTCACTTTAAAACTTTTTTTCTCCTTTCCGATATTGTATAGGTATGATTTAAATAGAAATATCAAAAAAGTCACCTTAAAAGCTCTTTTTTAGGTTCCTCTTTAACACAAAAGAAGGTCCGTGCCCATAATACCAGGAGGCATGCATCTTCCAAAATAACATGAAATACTCCTCGAGGAGGCTTCTATGAACTGGTTATTTACTCTTATAGGGCTATTTATAGTATTTGCACTTGGTATGTTAGCTGCATTTTTATTGAGATTAATACAAGGAAAAACATCCAAAGAGCTCGCCGAAGAATTATTCCGTGAGAGTGAGGCTCAAAGGAAAACAAATATTGATTCAATGCTTGAAAATATCAAGGCAAGCTTTGGAAGCCTCTCACTTGATGCATTATCAAAGTCAACCGAAGAATTTCTAAAGTTAGCCAAATCCCGTCTGGAATCAGAGAGAGAAATCAGCCTTAAAGAACTGGATGCAAAAAAAGGCCTAATTGATCAGCAATTGCAGCAGATGACATCTAAACTTGAAGATGTTTCCAGGGTAATGAAAGAACTCGAAAAGGATAGAGTAAAAAAATTTGAACAACTTGCAAGTCAACTTAATACAGCCACTCAGCAAACAACAGCCTTAACGCAAACCACCAATCAACTACGCGAGGCATTGGCAAGTACAAAGGTAAGAGGTCAGTGGGGAGAAAGGATGGCAGAAGATGTCTTACGCCTGGCAGGTTTTATTGAAAATGTGAACTACATCAAGCAAAAAGCTATTGAAGGGGCTGGTTCACGACCAGATTTTACATTCCTCCTCCCCCAGAATTTGAAACTGAACATGGATGTAAAGTTCCCCTTAGATAATTATATCAAGTTTCTTGAAACTGACTTGGAGTCAGAGAGGGTAAAATTTCGAAATGACTTCTTGAGGGATGTCAAGGCCAGGGTTAAGGAAGTTACCACCAGGGAATACATAAATCCAGAGCAGAGTACTGTTGACTATGTGCTTCTGTTTATCCCTAATGAACAGATTTATTCCTTCATACATGAACAGGATAGTTCTATCCTTGATGAGGGATTAAAAAATAGAGTTATCTTTTGCTCGCCCATAACCCTTTTTGCTGTTCTGGCAGTTATCAGGCAGTCTGTAGATAATTTTTCCCTTGAGAGGACATCCAACGAGATACTATCTCTGTTAGGTGTATTCAAAAAACAATGGGAAGAATTCTTGAAAAAGTTAGAACTGCTGGGTAAAAGGATTGAGGATACACAAAAAGAGTATGAATCACTTATAACAACCAGGCGCCGACAACTCGAAAGGCCCTTAAATAAGATTGACGATCTACGAACACAGAGAGGATTACCAGCAAACATTGATGAAGATGAATAGAGTGAGCCTAAATATTTTCCATAGCCCCATATGCACCGCGGATTCTGTTTCGAAGTATAAAACAGAGTCTTTCGAGAATCTTAAATCCAAGCTGAAAATTATCGAGCATCATCTCTCGCAAGACTGGCCCCTTAATGATAATTATCTTTGTAGGTTTTCGACATATTGCGGATGACCCTAATGTATGAGTTTCTCCAAGGAGGGTTGACCAGCAGCCTAAGGCCTTTCCTCTACCCAAAATGGTAATAATCGCACTTCCCTTACGTGTACCTAAATCAATAGCTCGTTCCAGGAATACGTGGCCCTCAGCGATGATATAAAGGTTTTCGCCAAAATCTCCCTGGTTAAGGATATTTTCTCCGGTCGGATATGTCTGAACAGTACCAAGGCTGGCTATTTTTTCAATCTCATCCCTTTCCAATCCACGAAAGAGCTCGCAATTCTCTAACACATCTACAATCTCTGACAAATTCATGATGCTACCTCTTCATTTTAAATACTTACCTGATATTATTTTTAATTTATGGGGATTGTATAAATATGTCAATGTAAAAAAGCTGCTTTTTCCCCAAGATTATGGGCCTGCTGAAGGGCCTCAGGATGTTCTTTTACAGCCCCCACAGAGTCTATTCCTCGAAAAAAAAGACCTCCCTCATAACTCATATCTAATGCATCGAAAAAATACCTGGCTGTCAACTTGGCACCTTCAAAGAGGTTTTTGCCTCTGGTTGCACCTACGGCTATTAAATATCCTCTGCCCCTATAATTATCTTTCTTACCTTTACTATCTTTGCTCAATATTCTTCTCCACCACATAGCCTGACCCCTGTCAATCAATGTCTTTATCTGTGAAGTAAGACCATAGAAAAATATAGGGGAAGATAGAATAATGACATCTGCATCATCCAGTAGATGATAAATGTCTTGCATATCATCCTGAACTACACACATGCCGCTTTTTTCACATCCATCACATCCTCGGCAGCCTGAAATCCTTAAATCTCGAGCATATACTTTTTCGACATTAGCCGCCTTTTTTTTGGCTCCCAGAAGGGCGTTATCCAGAAGCAAATCACTATTACCTCCCTTTCTTGGGCTACCATATATACCAATCACTTTCACCTTTATTTCCCCTTTAAAAATTATCCTGCCTTAAAAAAATTAATAATAGAAGCTCTTAGTTTCCTTGATATTTACCCCTATTTAAAGTAACTTTCAATAGGTTACAAAGAAAAACCAAACTAAAACCCTAAAATACTGGATAAATTGAAAATAGTTGCCTTTATACCCGCAAGGTATCAATCAAAACGTTTTAAGGGAAAACCATTGGCCTTGATTGCGGGAAAACCTATGATTCAACATGTCTTTCAAAGGGCGAGTGATTGTCCTGATCTGGATGAAATATATGTGGCCACCGATGACCGTAGAATTCATGACTGTGTCAACAAATTTGGTGGTCAAGCAATTATGACAGATGAAGGTCACCTGTCAGGAACAGACCGGATTGCTGAGGCAGCGCAAAAGATTAATCTTGCCGATAAAGACATAGTAGTAAATATACAGGGTGATCAACCAATTTTTCAGCCATCAATGATATCTGACCTTATAAGACCCCTTACAGAAGACCCAAAAATCCCTATGTCCACCTTAATGTATAAAATCAAAGATGATAAAGAGCTGCATGATACAAATAACGTAAAAGTAGCTGTTGATAAGAATGGGCATGCATTATATTTTTCACGTTTACCTATCCCTTTCTATCGGGATATAGAATCACGCACTATACATTATAAACATTTAGGATTTTATGCGTATCGGAAGGAATTCTTATTGATATTCACAAAGCTTTCCTACGGATTATTAGAGGAAGCTGAAAAACTTGAGCAGTTGCGGGCCTTAGAACATGGTCATAAAATAAAGGTAGTAGAAACTATATTTAATTCTCCTGAGGTAGACACACCAGAGGATATAAATAAAGTCGAACAGAAACTCTCCTAATTAAATAACCCCGGGTTATAATCTATTAACCCGGGGTTATTTATTCTATCCGGAGGTGCCGTTACTTAAAATATTTTCCTCTTTTCTCCTAACTTTTCGTTATAGGAAAAAATCTCTAAATTAGTACGAGCATCCCAGATATTATTTTATAAAGCAACTATTATGCCAACTATCATTGAATATATTTATTATGAAATTACAATAGGTTATAAAAATCTTTAATTATTTTAACTTAATTTGTATTAATTTTAACACACTCCTAAGTGAAAGTAAAACACACCTCTTGCCAGGGCAAGTTTGGGCAAGGCGAAAGGAATCACAGGGAATCACTATGAAGTTGACTCACTGATAATGAAATGTTAAAGGATAATCATAGAAAATAATGTTCCAAGATTGATTCGATAAGTAGTTAAAAAATCTAACTTTTTCGGGTAGATGTTAAAATAAATTTTGGATCTTCACTATTTCATGCAAGAGGCCATGAAAGAGGCCAAAAATGGATGGCTTGATGGGGAAGTTCCAGTAGGTGCACTTTTAATAGACCAATCCAGTAAAATTCTAGCCAGAAACCATAATAGATGCATTTCACGCAACGATCCTACCGCTCATGCGGAAATACTGGTTATCAGGCAGGCAGCAAAGTTGCTTAAAAATTACCGACTTAAGGGACTGATCATGGTTGTAACCATTGAGCCCTGTCCAATGTGTATGGGAGCCATTATTAATGCCCGGTTGGATATACTTGTTTTTGGTGCATTTGATCTAAAGAGCGGAGCTGCAGGCTCAATCTACAATTTAGCTGATAACAGAATGCTAAATCACCGACTAAAAGTAATTCCTGGCATAATGGAAAAAGAATGTCGAAAACTTATGCAGGAGTTTTTCCAAGAAAGGAGATAGGGCTTGGAGAGGTACCGAAGTGGTCGTAACGGGGTCGACTCGAAATCGATTTGTCTCGTTAATAGCGAGGCACGTGGGTTCGAATCCCACCCTCTCCGCCAGGAAATCTAATAGATTTTACAAGTAGCTTATAGCTAAAGGCTTTTGATACTTTTAGATATTTTAACAGAATTTTTTTATTTTGCTCAAAGCTGAAAAAATAAGGCTATACGCCAAAAGCTAAAAGCCAAAGGTATTCCGCCTGGGCGGAATCATGGAGAGATGTCCGAGTTGGCTTAAGGAGCGCGACTGGAAATCGCGTGTA
>CAYTDY010000103.1:0-8009 GCA_964436665.1 uncultured Desulfobacteraceae bacterium | reverse complement strand
TACATGTGTTTTTGTCCTCTTAAATTTTTCTTTGGCCATTGTATATACCTCCTTATATATTTGTCATTAGTCAATAGTCATTTGTCATTTGTAAGTAAAACTAATAGTCAGGGAATTCTATATTTAACTAATGACCAATGACAAATGACATTTATGTTACCACCGATAATGGGCAAAAGCCTTATTTGCCTCGGCCATCCTATGTGTATCATCTTTTTTCTTGAAAGCACCACCCCTTCCCTTAGAGGCGTCAATCAGTTCACCGGCTAATTTTGCTGCCATCCCTTTCTCGCCCCTTTGGTTAGCGTGTGTAAGTATCCATCTTATGCTCAAAGTGGTTCTCCGTGAAAATCTTACCTCAGTAGGAACCTGATAGGTAGAGCCTCCGACCCTCCTCGACCTTACTTCGACTACAGGCTTAACATCTTCGATAGCCTTCTGAAAAACAGATAAAGGATCTTCCTTGGTCTTTTGATGGATAATATCAAAGGCCTCATAGAGTATAGATTCAGCTAAATTCCTTTTCCCTTTCTGCATAATTCTATTAATGAATTTAGCAACTAATTCACTTTTATATTTTGGATCAGGCAAGATCTCCCTCTTTACGATATCTCCTTTTCTTGTCATTCCAGTGCCTCCAAAAAACTCAAATAATGTCTATTATCCGCTCTTCGCTGTTCGTAGAAAAATTTCTCAATCCCTCAATTCCTTTATTCACAATCCCTAATTCCTAAATGCCCTTTGGCCTCTTGGTCCCATATTTGGAGCGACTTCGCTTGCGATCTTCGACGCCTGAGCTATCCAGTGTGCCTCGAATTATATGATACCTGATCCCTGGCAAATCCTTAACTCTCCCACCCCTTATCAGAACAACAGAATGTTCTTGAAGATTATGTCCAATCCCCGGTATATAGGAAGTGACCTCTATTCCATTTGTCAACCTTACCCTTGCAACCTTACGTAAGGCCGAATTAGGTTTTTTAGGAGTAGATGTGTACACCCTGATACATACACCCCTCTTTTGAGGACACCCTCTTAGAGCCGGGGTCTTGATTTTCTTCTTTACCCTCTGCCGCCCTTTTTTAATTAGTTGATTAATTGTTGGCATTTTTCTTCCAAAAAAATATCTTGCTAATATGTGTTGAATGTTTTTATTCTGTCAAACTATTTTAGCACATTTAAAAAATTATTGTTCCAATTCTATATCTAATCCTCTATACATGCTTAAACCAGTACCTGCTGGTATAAGCCTACCCATAATAACATTCTCTTTAAGACCTCTTAGATAATCTATTCTGCTCTCCACGCTTGCATCCGCCAAGACCTTTGTAGTTTCCTGAAAAGACGCCGCTGATATAAAGCTATCTGTATTAATTGATGCCTTTGTAACTCCCAACAAAAGGGGCTCCCCTACAGATGGTTTACCTCCACTTGCAATAATTTCCTGATTCTTTTCCTCAAAACGCCATTTCTCTACCTCTTCTCCTAATATAAAATTTGAATCTCCAACTTCCTTAACTATCACCCTCCTCAACATCTGTCTGACAATCACTTCTATGTGCTTGTCGTTTATTTTAACACCCTGGAGGCGATAGACCTTCTGAACTTCATCAACAAGATATCCAGAGAGTTCTTTAGGTCCCTTTATTCTTAAAATATCATGAGGATTAGCCGAGCCCTCCATTAGGGCTTCCCCAGCCCTAACATAATCTCCATCAAAAACACTTACATGTCTACCTCTGGGTATAACATATTCAACCGATTTACCAACTTCAGGAGTAACAATCACCCTCCTTTTACCTGATAAATATTTTCCGAATGATACTGTTCCATCAATCTCACTTAAAAGAGTATGATCTTTTGGTTTCCTGACCTCAAATAACTCTGCAACCCTTGGCAAACCTCCGGTAATATCTTTAGTTTTTGTGGTTTCTCTCGGTATCTTGGCCAAAACATCACCGGAATGAATCTCATCTCCTTCTGAAACCATAATAATAGCACCTGTAGGAAGGAAATATCTGGCTGCTGCCCTTAGCTGTATTGTCTTGCCGCTTACATCTTTTATAGATATCCTTGGTCTAACCTCTGGATCACCGGATGCAACAACAACTTTAGTTGATTTACCAGTTACAGGATCCAACCTTTCCTGCATTGTTTTGCCTTCATAAATATCGCCAAATTTTAACCTACCAGAAACCTCTGTCAAAATCGGTATAGTAAAGGGATCCCATTCTACCAAAAGCTCACCAGAATTTATCTCCTTTCCATCATCAATCTTAATTATAGCCCCATATATAACAGGATAGCGTTCCAATTCTCTTCCACTGCCATCCACTACTCCAATATCCCCATTCCTATTCATTACCACATGGTCCCCTTTGGCATTTATCACTGTCTTGAGATTATAAAATTTAACCTTTCCATCATTCCTAGCCTGAATTGTAGATTGCTCTACCTTTCTACTTACTGTACCTCCAATGTGAAATGTCCGCATCGTCAGCTGCGTGCCTGGCTCTCCAATAGACTGGGCAGCGATTATACCAATTGGCTCACCTAAATCAACATCTCTACCATGGGCTAAGTCCCGACCATAACACTTTTTACAGACCCCTCTTTTTGCCCTGCAGGTTAATACTGATCTAATTTTTACCTTCTCAATCCATGATCTTTCTATTATTTCGGCTGCCGCCTCATCTATTTCTTTATTGTAATTAAGTAGTAGTTCTCCAGTTATTGGGTCATAGATATCTTCAGCTGTGGTTCTGCCCAGAATTCTCTCTGAGATAGGTTGAATTACCTCACCAGCCTCAGATAATGACTCTACCCAGATCCCATCCATAGTGCCGCAATCCTCCTCTGTAATGCAGGCATCATGGGATACATCTATCAATCTGCGAGTTAGATATCCTGAATTAGCCGTTTTTAGTGCAGTATCAGCCAATCCCTTTCTTGCTCCATGGGTAGAAATAAAATACTGCAAAACTGTCAAACCCTCCCGGAAATTTGCAGTAATGGGTGTCTCGATAATCTCTCCAGATGGTTTTGCCATTAATCCCCTAATCCCTGCCAGCTGCCTCATCTGATCCTTACTACCCCTAGCACCTGAGTCAGACATCATGTATATTGGATTAAAGCTATCAGCCTTTTTTACCATTCCATCCTGACCTACTATTTCCTCTACAGCCATTTCATCCATCATTTCAAAGGAAATTAGCTCTGTAGCCTTTGTCCAGATATCAACCACTTTATTGTATTTTTCACCTTCAGTAATCAAACCATCACTGTATTGCTTTTCGATCTTTTTTACCTCACTTTCGGCCTCCCCTATAATTTCATGCTTTTTTCTTGGGGTAACCATATCTTTGCTTGAGATAGAAATACCGGAAATGGTGGCATACTTAAATCCTATATCTTTAAGCCTATCTGCTAAAATAACTGTTGCCTTAGTACCTAAAGAACGATAACATGCATTAACAATATCCCTAAGTTCCTTCTTAGTAATTACTTTATTTACCACTTCAAAAGGTAACTCCTTGGGAAAAATCTCATAAAGGATTACCCTTCCAGTAGTTGTCATAATAATCTGGCCATTAATTCTAAGCCTTATGGAAGCATGTAAATCTAACTCGCCAGCGTCGTATGCCATCCTAACCTCATCAGTATTGGCAAAAATCCTATCTTTGCCTCTGGCAAACGGCCTCTCTTTTGTCATATAATAGATACCTAATACAATATCTTGAGTTGGAACAATTATAGGATCACCATTAGCTGGTGAGAGAATATTATTCGAAGATAGCATTAATGTCCTAGCTTCGATCTGGGCCTCGATAGAAAGAGGAACATGAACAGCCATCTGGTCACCATCAAAATCAGCATTAAAGGCGGTGCAAACCAATGGATGGAGTTGAATGGCCTTACCTTCAATAAGAACAGGTTCAAATGCTTGCATACCGAGCCTGTGAAGAGTTGGAGCCCTATTCAGCAAAACACAGTGTTCCTTAACCACATCATCCAAGGAATCCCAAACCTCTGGGGTCTCTTTTTCAACCAATTTTTTAGCTTTTTTGAGTGTGGATGCCAGACCTTTCTCCTCCAGCTTATTGTATATAAATGGCTTAAAGAGCTCCAATGCCATCTGTTTTGGAAGTCCACATTGGTGTAGCCTTAAATCAGGACCAACTACAACTACTGATCTTCCTGAATAATCCACCCTCTTTCCGAGTAAATTTTGTCTAAACCTACCCTGCTTGCCCTTAAGCATATTACTTAAGGACTTTAGTGGCCTCTTATTTGCACCAGTAATAGTCTTACCTCGTCTGCCATTATCAAACAAAACATCTACAGCCTCCTGCAGCATCCTTTTTTCATTTCTGATTATAATATCAGGTGCGTTTAACTCTAAAAGGCGTTTCAGTCTATTGTTCCTATTTATAACTCTTCTGTAAAGATCATTGAGGTCTGAGGTGGCAAATCTCCCTCCATCTAAAGGCACTAAAGGCCTTAGATCTGGTGGTAAAATAGGGATAACATTCATTATCATCCATTCTGGTTTATTCTTGGAGGATCTAAAGGCATCGATTATGCGGAGGCGTTTTGAAAGTTTTTTCCTTTTAGCATCTGATTTGGTGCTAAGGATCTCAACCTTTAACGTGGAAGCAAGCTCATCTAAATCTATCTCTTTGAGAATTCTTTGAACAGCCTCGGCTCCCATTCCGGCCTCAAATCTGTCTCCATAATCTTCTTTAGTCTTTAAATACTGCTCTTCTGTCAACAAGTCTCCTTTAGCTAAAGGGGTATCTTTTGGATCTAAAACCACATAATTTTCGAAGTAAAGTATCTTTTCTAAGGCCTTAAGAGTCATATCTAAAAGTAAACCTATTTTGGATGGGATACATTTCAAAAACCAGATGTGTGCCACAGGTGAAGCTAATTCAATATGACCCATTCTCTGTCTTCGAACTTTAGAGTGTGTGACCTTTACACCACATTTCTCACAAACAATGTCCCTATGCTTCATCCTTTTATATTTCCCACAAAGGCACTCGTAATCCCTTATGGGACCAAAAATCTTTGCACAAAATAATCCATCCCTTTCAGGTTTAAAGGTTCTATAATTAATAGTTTCAGGTTTTTTAACCTCGCCATAAGACCACTCTCTTATCTTCTCTGGCGAGGCAATAGAGATCTGCATCGAATTAAAACTTAAAGGATCTTTTGGTTTTGTAAAAAAACCATATAAATCTTCCAAGACTTCCTCCTTAATTAACTTCTCTAATTATGGTCTAAAAGAATCTCGGGCTCTCCATCCTCGTTTAGCTCTACTTCTAAACCAAGACTCTGGAGTTCTTTTACCAAAACATTGAAGGACTCTGGCAGTCCTGCTTCTAAAAAATTATTCCCCTTTACAATCTTCTCATACATTCGTGTTCGACCAGGCACATCATCCGATTTTACAGTCAAAAATTCTTGTAAGGAATACGCCGCTCCGTAAGACTCCATTGCCCAGACCTCCATCTCACCCAAGCGTTGCCCTCCAAACTGGGCCTTACCACCAAGAGGCTGCTGAGTAACTAAAGAATATGGACCAATAGAACGAGCATGAATCTTATCATCTACCAAGTGATGGAGCTTCATCATATACATTATACCAACAGTTATCTTGTGATCAAAAGGCTCCCCGGTTCTACCATCATATAAAATCGTTTTACCACTAATAGGTAAACCTGCCTTCTTTAAATACTCCACTATTTCTTCTTCTTCTGCCCCATCAAAAACAGGCGTAGCCATATGTACACCATCCTGCATAAAAGCAGCATTTATCTTAATTTCTTCATCCGAAACACCAGCAAATATCTGATCGTATTTGTTAGAATAGATCTCTCTCAACTTATTTCTTAATAAACCTTCATCTTTCAAGTTGTCCACCATCTCTTTTATCTGCCGCCCAAGTTCATTAGCAGCCCAACCAAGGTGGGTTTCTAAAATCTGTCCCACATTCATTCTGGAAGGAACACCAAGAGGATTTAAAACTATATCTACCGGTCTACCATCTGCAAAATATGGCATATCCTCTACAGGGAGTATTATGGAAAGCACGCCCTTATTCCCATGGCGGCCAGCCATCTTATCACCAACAGACAGTTTTCGCTTGACAGCTACAAATACTTTTACCATCTTAATTACTCCAGGTGACAGTTCATCCCCCGCATCTAACCTCTTTATCTTTTGCTGAAAAAGTTCATTTACTTTTTCAAGCTGCTGACGATACATTAAGGCTATTGATTCCATCTTTTCAATCACTTCCATTTCAGCCTCAATATTCGCACCCTGCCAATGATCTATAGGAATCCTCTTCAAGCATTCACGATCAATAAGCTGACCCCTTTGTAGTAAAATCTCACCTGTCTTCTTATCCCTTAGAGTTGACTTAAGGCTTTTCCCCTCCAAAATGACTGCCAACTTCTCACAAGTATTTTCCCTTATAACTCCGATCTCATCTTCCTTGTCTTTTGTCAACTGACTGACCTCTACAGCTTGAATGTTCTTTGTCCTTTCATCTTTTTCCACACCCTTACGAGAAAATACCTGTGCATCAATAACTATACCCTCTGCACCAGGCGGAACCCTTAGCGAAGTGTCCTTCACATCGCCTGCTTTTTCACCGAAGATAGCACGCAGGAGTTTTTCTTCTGGTGATAATTGAGTCTCACCCTTAGGGGTAATTTTGCCAACCAAAATATCACCGGGCCTTACTTCAGCCCCTAAACATATAATACCACTTTCATCGAGTTTCTCTAAGGACTCCTCTCCTACATTGGGTATGTCTCGAGTAATCTCTTCTTGTCCAAGTTTGGTGTCTCTTGCTACAACACTGAACTCCTCAATATGTATGGAAGTAAAGACATCTTCCTTTACCAGCCTTTCACTTACTAAAATTGCATCTTCGAAATTATACCCACCCCAGGAAAGAAATGCCACTACTACATTCCTGCCTAAGGCAAGCTCGCCTTTCTCCATAGCAGGGCCGTCTGCAATAATTTGGCCCTTTTTGACCTTATCTCCTTTTTTTACAGTTGGTTTCTGGTTGTAACAGGTACTTTGATTCGATCGCCTGAATTTTAATAACTTGTAAATTTCAACGCCCTCCTCCTCTCTCTCTGATCGAATAACTATACGAGATGCATCGACACTTTCAATAATCCCATTTCTCCTGGCTATAACAGCTACACCTGAATGTCTTGCTACAATCTTTTCAATTCCGGTTCCAATAAGTGGAGACTTAGCTTGCAAAAGAGGAACAGCCTGTCTCTGCATATTGGACCCCATTAGTGCCCGATTAGCATCATCATGCTCTAAAAAAGGAATTAATGATGCAGCAATACTTACCAACTGGTTTGGAGAAACATCCATATATTTAACTTCCTTTGCAGGGAGCATACATGCCTCGCCCCCCTTTCTAGCAGCTACAACATCCTTAACAAAATGACCATTAGAATCAAGTAGCGCATTAGCTTGTGCAATGGGGTATTCCCTTTCATCCATGGCTGTTAAATACTCTATATTATCTGAAACAACCCCATCTTCGACCTTCCTATATGGTGTGTCTATAAAACCGAAATCATTTACACGAGCGTAAGTGCTTAGAGAAACAATTAAACCTATATTTGGCCCTTCAGGAGTTTCAATAGGGCATATTCGACCATAATGACTTGGGTGTACATCTCTAACCTCAAACCCGGCCCTCTCCCTTGTTAATCCTCCTGGACCAAGTGCACTTAAGCGCCTTTTGTGAGTTATTTCCGACAATGGATTAGTTTGATCCATAAATTGGGATAGCTGGCTTGATCCAAAAAACTCTCTGATCACAGCTGAAACAGGCTTAGAATTAATCAGATCGCGAGGCATTAAGGCATCAACATCTTGTAAGCTCATTCTCTCTTTAATAGCCCTCTGCATCCTAATCAGTCCAACCCTATATCCTTCTTCCAACAACTCTCCTACTGATCTAA
>CAYTDY010000102.1:0-8013 GCA_964436665.1 uncultured Desulfobacteraceae bacterium | reverse complement strand
GAAACTATTGACTAATGAAGTTCACTATAGTTTAATCTGCTATCTTTATAATCGATCTAAATTTTGTCCTATATACCAGTTTTGATAATCTTATGAAATATCTAACCACATGTATTCTTTTTATTTCTCTGCTTACAGCGCAGCTGCTATTTTTGAATCCTGTCCATGCCAATGATGTTAATCCGGTCTTTAAAAATTTACTTATGCGCTTACAGATGGATAGCATAGAGGAAAAATATCTCCACACTCTTTTTACTCATCCGGAGCTTGAGCTGATGTACGAAGTAGTAGCTCTGAGCCTGGTAAGAAAAGAAGCCAGCCTTAACTATGCCCAGTTTCTGGAAAAGGAATCAATGGACAGGGCTATCTCTTACTTGAAAACTCATAATAGAATCCTTGAAAAAACGGAAAGAAATTTCGGTGTTTCCGCCCCTGTAGTGGTAGCAATCCTTTCTGTGGAGACCGCATTCGGAAAGCATACAGGTCGCTTTGGAACAGTTAACATTTTGGTAACTCAAGCACTCTCCTCGGAACTAGAAATTTACCAACAGATCTATGATCAAATTCCCTTAAAAGAGAAATTAAACCTGACTCACCAGGAGATTAAAAAAAGGCTTAGGAAAAAGAGCATCAGGGCATACAGAGAACTAAAGGCGCTTTTAACATATGTTAAGGATCGGGATATAGATCCTTTTATTGTAAAGGGCTCAACAGAGGGTGCCATTGGACTACCGCAGTTCCTTCCTTCAAATATTAAAAGATACGGATTTGATGGAAACGGCGATAATGAGGTCAATCTCTTTCAACATGAAGATGCCATTGCCAGTATTGCCTCTTACCTTAAGGCCCATAAATGGAGAGAGGATAATAATTACAAAAGGAAAAAAGAGATCATCCTCAAATACAATAACAGCATTTATTATGCCAGCACAGTACTCAAGTTGGCTGAGAAGCTTAAATATCATTGGCCATTAGGCCGTACTGATAGATGAGACTTATTTTAGATGAATATTGAGCAAACCATTTTTTTAGGGATAATCCAGGGGCTAACAGAATTTTTACCTATTAGCAGTTCTGGTCATTTGGTTATATTTCAACACCTCATAGGGTTAAAGAATCCTGAGCTCTTGCTGGATATTTCTCTCCATACAGGCACACTTCTGGCGGTTTTGATATTTTTTTGGGCAGACATAACAACGATGATAACTGAAAGCATGGGCTTTCTCAGAAAGGTTTTCCAAAAAAGAAAACCTATTAGTGAAATTCAAAAATTCCCTCATGCTGCCCTTACCCTCTGGATATTAATAGGAACAATTCCTACAGCGTTTATAGGGGTAATCTTTGGCTCATTCTTTCATAAGATGTTTGGATCAACCTATCTTGTTGGTTTTATGTTGATAGTTACCGGCACAATTCTGGGAGCAAGTCGCCTCATTCCCGATTATTTTGCAAAAAAGAACAAAGTCGGTCTCATTTCAGCAATAGCAGTAGGTTTAGCCCAGGGAGCAGCTCTCGTTCCCGGCATTAGCAGGTCTGGGGCAACTATAGTTTGCGGTCTTTTCTGCGGTTTAAATCGGGAACTCGCTGGCCGGTTTTCCTTCCTGCTCTCTATTCCTGCTATTATAGGGGCAACAATATTAAAATTCGATATGACAAAGATAACTGAAATCGGCTTTATGCCTTTTTTTGCAGGGATTTTTGTCTCTTTCCTGGTAGGCCTTATAGCCCTGAAGATAACAATGGGTATGTTAAGGAGAGGGAATCTATATTACCTTTCGCCATATTGCATCCTGGGAGGAATCTTAACTATTTTTATTCATTGATTTTTTAAATGTTCACCGCAGAGCTTACTATAATATAGCAAGCTCTGCGGTGAATTATTATAGAAAGCGATCCATGATATCACGATCTCTATCCAATTATCTTATCCTCGCAACTAAAGGATTTTGTATGGGTGCGGCAAATGTGATCCCTGGGGTATCAGGAGGCACTATAGCCCTCATCCTTGGCATATATGAAGAATTAATTAATGCTATTCGTTCAGTTAATTTTAGATTTCTAAGGCTTATTAGCCTATTTAAAATGCGGGAGGCACTCTCATCTATTTCCTGGCCTTTTCTGTTACCCGTCGGTTTAGGTATCTTATTGGCTACCTTCTCTTTGGCAAAGGCACTGAGTTGGCTTTTAGACACCTATCCAGTTACTATCTGGGCCTTCTTCTTTGGACTGATTTTATCCTCTGTCTTTACGGTCAGCAGAGTAGTAAAGGAGTGGAGAATGCCCACTGTTATTGCTATAGGGTTGGGGACAGTCGCTGCCTATTTTTTATTTGGCTTGATACCTGTAGCTACACCGGATGCCCCATTGTTTATCTTTGTAAGTGGTTTTATTGCCATCTGTGCAATGATTTTGCCTGGAATATCAGGCGCCTATATCCTGGTTCTGCTGGGAAAATATCGCTATATACTCGAGGCATTAAACAACAAAGATCTTGTAACCCTTTCCCTTTTAATAGCCGGCGCTTTTGTAGGACTACTAAGCTTTGTGAGGATAATAGGATGGCTTTTAAAAAGATACCATGATCTGACCATGGCAATCCTTATTGGTTTAATGCTTGGCTCTTTGAGGAAGATCTGGCCCTGGAAAGAGACCTTGACAACCATTTTTGACCGTCATGGAAAGGAGATGCCCACTCTACAAATTAATATCCTCCCTCCCTGTTTAAACAGTGAGGTTGGTCTTGCATTACTTTCAATGGTTTTTGGTTTTCTTGTAGTGGTCAGTTTGGACTTTTGGGAACGCAAGAAAGGTTAACCCTTTATAACACCAAGGGGTCTTAATTTGGCCACTCTTTTGGCCAATCCCGCCATGTGGACAGACTCAACCACTAAGGAGACATCTTTATATGCTTCAGAAATCTCCTCTTTTAAAGTCGTCCGACCTCTTGATTGAACAAAGATCCCCTTATCTTCCATCTCTCGGTTTATGGCCCTACCTTTTGCCAGCTTAATGGCCTGTCTTCTGCTCAACACCCTGCCAGCGCCATGACAGGTGGACCCAAAGGTTTCCTCCATGGCCTTTTTAGAGCCTGCCAATACATAGGAGCAAGTTCCCATGTCACCAGGTATAAGCACCGGCTGTCCTGCCTTCCTATATCTCCGGGGAACATCTGGATGGCCAGGTGGAAGGGAGCGGGTGGCCCCTTTTCGGTGAACACAAAGGGTAATCTCTTTATTATCTACTATATGTTTCTCTAATTTAGCAATGTTATGGCAGACGTCATAGAGGAGTTCCATCTTCAAATCACTGGGGCTAATTCTTAGCACCTTCTGAAATGTCTCCCTTGTCCAGTGCATTATTATCTGCCTATTTGCCCAGGCATAGTTGGCAGCACAGGCCATGCCAGCAAGATACTTTTTACCCATATCAGATTTAATGTAGGCACAGGCTAACTGTCTGTCTGGCAGATTAAATCCTGACTCTTTCACCTTAGTTCCCATCTCCTTTAAGAAATCATCGCAGATCTGATGGCCAAACCCCCTTGAGCCTGTATGGATAAGTACCGTGAGTTGACCCTCAAAAAGATTAAATACATTTGCTATTTTCTGGTCATAAATCTCGTCAACTACCTGAATCTCTAAAAAATGATTACCAGAGCCAAGTGTTCCAAGCTCATCGTGCCCCCTTTTAAATGCCCTGTCACTTATAACCCCGGGATCAGCCCCTTTCATAACCCCAAAATCCTCGGTTCTCTCCAAATCTTCTTTTGTACCCATGCCCTTTTTTACAGCCCATGAAGCACCCTCAATAACTACCTTACTCTCCTCCTGTTTTGACAGGCGTATCTTTCCCCTGGATCCAACACCTGTAGGGATATTTTTGAAAAGCGCTGAAACAAGCTCTTTTATCCGAGGCCTGATTTCATGTGCAAAAAGGGCGGTGGTCAAAAGCCTGACACCGCAGTTTATATCATAGCCAACTCCCCCTGGTGAGATGATGCCATCTTCCATAGCAAATGCTGCCACACCACCTATAGGGAAGCCATAACCCCAATGTATATCTGGCATGGCAAGCGAATGTTTGATAATACCAGGAAGTGTGGCGACATTAACTACCTGTTGTAGGCTCTGATCATTTTTTATATTGGGCATTAACTCAGAACTTGAAAAAATAAGGCCTGGCACCCTCATCGCACCTGTCTTAGGTATAAGGAAACGCCATTCGTCTATCTTTTTTATCTTAAAAGCCATAACTTGTAAACCGTTACGATTTAGGGATTATGGATTGAGGAATTAAGGAATCATAATAACTTTAGTCAATTGCAACTTTAAGTACTTTAGGCACTTAATCATTAAGTCTAAATATCAAATATAACCTTTGCCTCCCATCCATCATTGGTTTTATCTACTGAAATCTGGTGGTATGTAACAGCCTTTATTTCTCTAAGTATCTCATGTTTCTCTGGATCAAAATTAGTTAGGTCGAGTTTAGATTTCAGTTGAATTGGGCTGATAGATTTGATCTCTATTGAATTTACTATCAAATTCTCACTTTCAAAGAGATATAATATCTCTCCGAGCCACCTTACCATAAGGTCCGGAAAATCTTCACCTTCAACTAAAACATCCCTTTTAACTTTTTTATCACTGATATCTCCTTCGACCATGAGATCAATCATGGCTTTGGCAGTAAGGATAAAAAGATTTTTTACGTCAGGTCCTTTGACAATTATCCCAAGGTCCGCTGTATGGTCAATAATCTGATAGCTCATAGGAATCAATCACGTATATTAAAAAAGATACTATAGCATTTCATGAAATAACTCTATCAATTTATTATTTTCTTCAGGGAAAAAGCTAAACAATTAGGTCTATTTTCTCACCAAAATAACCCTTTCCTTTGACATGCTTCTTTGGTAAATTTATTCATGGTGCATTTCAAAATCGCCATATCCTAATTTTATGATAGGCATGCAAATTATAACCTCAATGAATCACCGATATAAATATTTTGTTTATATATCATTATTGTTTCTGGCAGTGGTTCTGTATCATACCAATTTCCTTAAAGTGCCAAAAGCTATATCCTTACCTGCTATTTTAGCATCTTTTATATTTCTATTTTTAGGCTTTATCAGTGGTGCTGTTGCTTGGAAAAAGATTTTAGAAAAATCAAATTACCATGTTAATTTAAATGAATGCCTTGCTGGAACTGGATTATCTATATTTGGGAAATACATCCCGGGCAAAATTTGGATAGTTGTGGGAAGAGCGGCTTATATCGCAGAGAAAAGTGACTATTCACTCGGCAAATTATCAGCAATATCCTTGAATGCTCAATTCATCGATCTCTGGACAGGATTGATCTTTGGAACGATAGGAGTCTTCTTTATAGGCGGCTTTCATATATGGGGTTTGCTAACCCTGTTTATGTTGCTGGGGTTAACAGTCATCATTTTTAGTAAAGTTGTGCACAGTGCCATAGAGAGCATACTTCACACAGTTTTACGAAAAGACATAAAAATTCCAAATCTCACCATCAAATCAACTGTTTCAGTAATGCCATGGTTCACTATGACTTGGGTATTCTGGTCAATAGGATTCTATATCCTTGTTGTAAGCCTCACAACAAATGATGTTCCATGGAGTGTTGGATTGGGATTCCCCTTAGCAGGTACTCTGGGCGTAATGGCTTTAATTACCCCTGGCGGTCTTGGTGCTCGCGAAGGTGTTATGGTTGGCTATCTTACCTTTGCGGGAATTCCTGTTACAGAAGCTACTACTATCGCAGTGGCCTCCAGGTTGTGGTTCTTGTTGGGCGAAATTTTTATCTTCATTTTAGGCTGGGCTTTACATAAGACATCAGATAGAGCTCTTTATAAAGCGGGTTACAAAACATGAAATTTAGCAAATATGCTAAGATTGAAACGGAACTAAATAAAAAATACCTATCCAAAAATCCTTTGGTTATCTTACTAAATAATTACTTTTTATCGACCATTGCTTCTATTGTGAAATCGGTAGAATGCTCAAGGATTCTTGATATAGGTTGTGGTGAAGGAATTGTTGATAACTTTCTCATCAACAACCTTTCTGTTAATTCGAGTCAGATTGTCGGGCTCGACATCGAACCGAATTGTTTGAAAATTGCAAAGACCATTAACCAAGAGGTACAATTTTATCAAGGTTCAATCTACGAATTACCATTTCAGGATAATTCCTTCGATCTTGTTTTGGCACTCGAAGTATTAGAGCATCTGAAATTTCCAGAGGAAGCAATTGGAGAACTAAATAGAGTCTCGAAGACTTGGTCTATTATCTCCGTTCCAAATGATCGTATGTTTCGTTTAGGAAATATGTCGCGCTGCAAATATCTTTCATCCTGGGGTAATGCTCCTGATCATATTCAACATTGGGATAAAAAGACCTTTAAGAATCTGGTTTCAAGATATATGAATATAATCAAAATAAAGACTCCCCTTCTTCTTTGGTTGGTACTTCTTTGCCAGACCAAAAATGGATATTGATAAAAGAATTAGCTCTTAGACTTGCTTTAAATTTTATATGAATTTATCACCCTCAGTTCTTTCAAACCTCATCTGGCATATCTGTTCCGAGATGAGCCCCATCATAAAAATCAAGATTGATGTTGTGAATAGAAGAGCGCTCATATTAGTAAAACGGCCCCAAGCAAAGAATGTATAAAGATAATAGCCAAATCCTAAGGAAAACATCATAAAACTAATAGGAAAAAATATTCTCAATGGGGAATATAGGGTGCAAATTTTAGTTATAATCAAAAAAAATCTTATCCCGTCTCGGAATATTTTTATCTTGCTTTTTCCTTTCTTTCGGCTTTGTGTATTTATAGGGGTATATTTCACACTCCTTCCACTTCTTAAAACGCTCAACGTCAGGGTAGCGGGATAAGAATAGGTATTGGGAAACAGGTATAACAAATTATATGCGATATCTGATTTTATGGCCCGGAATCCAGAAGTGAGGTCCGGAATGGAAAAATTTGCAACATAGGAAGCTAACCAGTTATATATATTATTTCCAAAAGCACGCCCCCACGAGGCTTGATGTCCCTTTGGTCTGGCACCTACGACCATGTCGAAATCCGGAATATGATCAATTAATTTTCCTATATCTTGTGGATCATGCTGACCATCTCCATCCATAAATACTAAAACTTTACCTGACGCGAACCTTATACCACTTTTTATAGCAGCACCATTTCCAATGTTATAAGGATGGCTATAAACAAGAGCACCAGCATCCTTTGCAACTACTACTGTGTCATCTGTCGAGCCGTCATTGATAACAATGATCTCAAAGTCAGGATAAAGGTTTATGATCTTAGAAACGACATCCCCTATAGTTTGAGCTTCATTATATGCCGGTATGATAATTGAAATTTTTGTATTATTCATTTTTCCTCTTTATTATTTTACAATCGCCGATCATATTATAACCGAGTCAATAAGAGATGTAATACGTAATCCTCTGAAAAGCTGACACAAATACTCAAATCCAAGGTATCAATATTGCCTATTTTTTTCAACTGAAGTTTTAACCAATACAAGGAATCCATTGATATATTTTATAATGTCAGATATGGAAGATATTGTTTTGATAGATTTCAACAAAACCTTTAGCCGCAGGTAGTACATCCGCATCGCTTTTTTTTGGAGTGATTTAAGCTCCTCTTCAGTCCTTCCCCCAGGTACAAAGGGTAGCTGCCTATTAGCCCAACCACCCCAAGTGTTGTAGTGAGACCATCTGTAGTGCCTTATCTTCCCTTCGGAATCCAGTTGTTTGAACATTGGAGTCCCAGGATAGGGTATTGTGATTGTGAATTGAGCCCACAACGGGTCGAGTTCCTTTGCGAATTGTATGGTTTCCATGCTTTCTTTAGTGGTTTCGGTCGGCAAACCAAGCATGAAAAAACCCCGAATAGTTATACCTATCTTTTTTGTCAAAGCGAATGTTTCCATTACCTTCGTCTTTG
>CAYTDY010000101.1:3785-8161 GCA_964436665.1 uncultured Desulfobacteraceae bacterium | reverse complement strand
TTTTCAGATCAAGATCAAAGGTTGAAAGGGGCGCGGCAACGTAAAAGGGGATCTTATTCTCCTTTGCTATCACGGCCAATTGGTAGGTGCCAATCTTGTTGGCCATATCCCCATTTGAGGCTATCCGATCAGCCCCAGTTATTATTAAATCTATCATTTTTTTTCTCATAAGATAACCGGCCGCACTATCTACTATTACAGTAACCGGGATATTCTCCTCCATCAGTTCAAATGCTGTAAGGCGCACACCCTGGAGCAATGGTCTTGTCTCATCCACAATTACACGGATATTTTTCCCGGCCTCATTAGCTGCTCTGATCACACCCAAAGCAGTGCCATAGCCACCTGTAGCTAAGGCCCCGGCATTACAGTGGGTAAGGATAGTTGCTCTATCTGGGATGAGCCCTTGACCGTTATGACCGATCCTGAAATTTATCTCAATATCCCTCTCTAATATGACCTGTGATTCCTTTTTGATAGTGGATTTAATCTCCTCAACATTATTATCAGACATTTTTTCCACAATCTTTACCATCCTATCAACTGCCCACCTAAGATTAGCCGCTGTGGGCCTGGCCAATTTCATGCGCTCGGCCATCTCCAAAAATCTTCTCATGAAGGTTTTGTATTTTTCCGTCTTAATAGATTGAGAGCCTAATGCTAAGCCCATGGCTGCGGCCACTCCAATAGCCGGAGCACCTCTTATAGCCATTTCTCTGATTGCAGCAATAACATCCTGAAATGTTCTACAGACAAGCCATTCCTTTATTCCGGGGAGTTTTCTCTGATCAATAATATAAATACAGTTTTTTTCCCATTTTATTGTCTGAATCATGAAATGGCCTTTAAGAAAAGATTTGGGGTTATAAGTCCTGGGCCAAATTTTTAAGATAAAGATTGATGCATTCGTAAAAAGTTATGACCCAACGTCATTGCGAGAGCTTTAGCTCGAAGCAATCTAATAAATACAATAACTTATGGTATAGGAGATTGCTTCGCTACGCTCGCAATGACATGCTTTTTTACTTTTTACGAGATTATCAAGATTTAACCTTCGATCAATACTTGAAACTGGAAACTTGAAATTCGAGGATATGTTAATAGCAGCTTGATCTATCAAGTTTCGAGTTTCAAGTATCAAGTTTCTCTTAGTTTGTGAAGTAATATCGCTCAAAAAATTATATGACCACATACATATCCAATCATACAGGAATATTTGCAAGTATATCTAACACCACCCTATTCCATGCCTTAGGGCCACCTCCTTCTGCCATAATAAGATCTGGATGAACCAGATCTTTTATATAGACGCCATCTTTATCTTGCATTAAAACAGCCTTGCTCACCACCTTCAACATGGAGATATCATTCGGGCTGTCTCCAAGAGCAATAGAAAAAACGGAACCCCTCAGTTGCCTATAGATTGCCAATACGATCTCCACAGCCCTGCCCTTATTGCAACCTAAAAAAAGATGAATAAATCGCCCACCCAGGACACAACCAAGGCCGAGATCTAACGCTTTTTCGCAAAATATCTCCTTATCATCCAAGGGATTTTTCAAAACTATCGGTTCATCAAATTCTCTCTTGGAGGCAAGAATAGCCTGCTCTAACCCTAAGCCAGTTGCAGAACTAATCTCTTCAGGAGGCATCTTCGAAAAACCCTTGAAGTCAAAATCTTCCTTTAGTTTAGAGGCCTTCTTAAGCACCTCCTTTATTGGCTTTCCTATAAATATTGCATTATAATCATTGACCCTTTCGTAGGAGTAATCTTTAGGTAAGGTAAATGTAGCTGGGAAAAATATACCTCCACCGTTTTCTGCTACAAAGGGACTATCAAGAGACAATTTTTTCTTCAAAAATTCAATCTCAGCCCGGGTTTTACTGCTTACTAAGATAAGGGGAATTTTTAGTGAATGAATAAGTTTTAGGGCAGGGAGTGCTGGCGTGAAATCGTACGTTTGATCATCTAATAATGTACCATCTAAGTCTGTGAATATCAAAACCTGAGGCCGCGATCTTTTTGAACTATAAACCATATCATTAATAACATAAAAAAACCGTTTTCTCCTTAAAAGAAAACGGCTGATTTTAACCATATTGGGTGAAGATGCTTTCAAAAATGGATATCAGCCGAAACATCCTAATGAATGTAATCTATCAATATGTTTACAAATTTGTCAATCAAATTTTACCCTTAATTGCTTGTCTTCTTGACTTTAATGGATTTTTACCATATATGGTTAACCTTATGGAAATGTAAAATATATTCTAATCAACAATAAAATCTATTATAAAAGAAAATGTCTTAGGTAGGGGAAAGAAGATGTATAAAAGGTTTAAATTATTATTTTCGATAAATCTTGTCTCTATAACTGTTTATCTGACCTTTATAATCGCTATTATATTCCTTATAGGCCCATCATTTCTTGAGATTGTTGAGCTCAAGACCCTGGATCTAAGGTTCAAATCCAGGGGAGCTATGAAGGGGGGTGATACTGTTGTTCTTGCTGTTGTAGATGAAAAGAGCCTTGATAAAGAGGGAAGATGGCCATGGCCACGCTCCAGGATGGCCAGGCTTATTGACTACCTCTCTGATGATGGGGCAAAGGTCATAGGATTTGATATTGGCTTTCTTGAGCCAGATGAAAACATTAATCTATATTTTATCCAACAATTAAAATCTAAAGTAGGGGATTTAAACTTAAAAAACAAAGAGTTAGACAGATTTTTAGATGAATCTAAGAACCTGGCCGATAATGATCTTATCTTAGCTACTGCTATAAAAAGGTCAAAGGCCAAGGTGGTGTTGGGCTATTTCTTTCATATGAGCCAAAAGAGTCTTGACTATGAAATTGAAAGGGAAACCATAAATAATAAAATAGCACAAATCAGTGGATCCAGATACTCCATTACGCGATTTTCTCAAAAGGATCCTGATCTCGACCCCTTCTTTGAGGCCTACGCCCCTGAAGTTAATCTCCCAATAATAGATCAGGCAGCTGGCTCATCCGGTTATTTTAACATGTTCCCCGACATAGATGGTGTAGTCAGGTGGGTCCCCTTAATTATCAAATGTGGGCAGGAAATCTTCCCTCCGCTTTCAATTCAATCTGTATGGCAATATTTAGGTCGCCCACCCCTGATTGTCAATATAGCAAACTACGGGGTGGAAGGGATTCAGATGGGAGATATCAAGATTCCAACAAATGAGAGAGGGCAAATGATGATAAACTACTTGGGCCCACCCAAGACATTTACCCATTACTCTATCACAGACATAATTAATAATAAGATCGCCAGGGGAACGTTTAAGGATAAAATAATTCTGGTAGGGGCCACAGCAATAGGCATATATGATATGAGGAATACCCCTTTTTCACCCGTTTATCCTGGTTTGGAAATACACCCCACGATAATTGATAATATCTTGAGGCAAAATTTTTTGACCCGCCCTAAATGGTCCAAGATTTTTGATCTCTTGGCTATTATACTTATTGGGGTATTTACAGGCCTTATCATTCCACGCCTGAGCGCAGTAAAGGGGATCTTATTTGCTATAGGTCTCTTCATAATACATATATTTTTAAGCAGGATTCTTTTCGTTACATATGGTGTCTGGTTTAATATTACCTACCCCATAGCAGCTTTAGCTATTCTCTATACATCTCTTACTATATACAAATATATGACCGAGGAAAGAGAGCGGAAAAAGATTAAGGGTGCCTTTTCCCAATATGTATCCCCCGCTATAGTTAATGAGATGTTAAAACATCCTGAAAAACTGAAACTTGGTGGAGACAGAAAGGAGCTTTCAGTACTTTTCTCAGATATCAGGGGTTTTACCAGTATTGCTGAAGGACTAACACCTGAAGATTTAGTACATCTTTTAAACGAATATCTCACAGTTATGACAGATATTGTCTTCAAATATGATGGTACCTTAGATAAATACATTGGAGATGCTTTAATGGCCATATACGGTGCACCCCTCGATTTACCGGATCATCCCATCAAGGCATGCCGGTCTGCCCTTGAAATGATGAAGGAGCTAAAGAAACTTAACAAAAAGTGGACTGATGAAGGCAAGCAGCCTATGGATATCGGCATTGGCATAAACACCGGTCCCGTGATGGTTGGGAATATGGGATCAGATCAGAGGTTTGATTTTACTGCCATGGGTGACTCAGTTAATCTTGGCTCCAGGCTTGAGGGTGCAAATAAAGCCTATAAAACCAATATAATAATCAGTGAATTTACATTTGAGATTGTGAAAAATGAATTTCTTTGCATGGAGCTTGATTCAGTCAGGGTAAAAGGAAAGAAACAACCTGTAAAGATCTATAGACTGGCAGGATATAAAGATCAACCTGACA
>CAYTDY010000101.1:0-3775 GCA_964436665.1 uncultured Desulfobacteraceae bacterium | reverse complement strand
AATCAATTCAATCAGGCAATTAATTTTTACAAAAACAGAAAATGGGATAAAGCAATCCATATTTTCGAAAATATTACCGCCATGGATCCCGACCTATATGCAGCAGAAGTCTACATTGAAAGGTGCCTCGATCTCAAAAAAAATCCGCCACCTCGTAGCTGGGATGGGATTTATGTCATGACCACCAAATAGCAAATCTCACCATAAAAAGGAATGGAAAAATATAGGAATGGTACAATATAAAGTAAGAACAACGCCCCAGTGCTCCAGTACTCCCTGGCCCAGACCTGATCCTATGTGAGTGAGGTCTTAGGGCATTGACTTCAAGATAAAAAAAATGGAAACAGCGTTTTCCTATATTGTCGCACCAGGGCGGGCTAACACTCCTGCTCTCTAAAAAAGGATTGAAATAGACAAATTTATGTACTCTCTAATTTCCTATTTAGGAAGAAACACCATTGAAATCGTAAGAGAGATGGGACAGATCTTAATCCTGCTATTTAGGGCCTTTGTCTGGATGATACAACCCCCTTTCCGGTTTAGAGCAATAATTAAACAGATGGAATTTGTTGGGGTCAAGTCCATCTTTGTAGTTATTTTAACAGGTATCTTTACCGGTGCGGTACTTGCTCTTCAGAGTCATCACGGATTTAAGCTTTTTGGGGCAGAGACTCTCGTTGGTTCAATAGTCGCATTATCTATGACAAGGGAACTTGGGCCTGTTTTAACGGCACTGATGGTCAATGGCAGGGCAGGTTCTGCCATGGCCGCAGAACTCGGGACTATGAGGGTAACCGAGCAGATCGACGCCCTTTATGTAATGGCTGCCAATCCTATTAAGTATCTTATTGTCCCCAGGATTATTGCAGGCATTATCATGCTTCCAGTCCTAACTGTTGTCGCGGATTTTTTGGGTATACTGGGAGGTTACTTTGTTGGAGTCGTTCTCCTGAATATAAATTCAGGGATGTTTGTGGCCAATATCCTTGAATATCTCGAGCTTGAGGACATATTTCACGGCCTTACTAAATCGGCCTTTTTTGGTCTGATATTGACCCATATAGGATGCTATAAAGGCTTCTACACAGAAGGGGGAGCCGAAGGTGTAGGAAAGGCAACCACCCAGGCAGTAGTAATTTCATCGGTTTTGATCTTGATAAGCGATTATTTTCTTACATCCATAATGTTTTAGTAAGCCTTCATCTTAATTTTAGTCACTTAATATGATAAACCTTATAGATATCCATAAATCATTCAGAAATAATGTTGTCCTCAATGGTTTGAATCTATCCATTCAGAAAGGTAAAGTTACGGTTATTATTGGCCAGAGTGGGGGTGGGAAGAGTGTTTTGCTAAAGCATATAATTGGTCTAATTAGGCCGGATAAGGGTAAGGTGGAGATAGATGGCCATGATATAACCACATTTAATGATCACCAGTTAAATGAAATACGAAAGAGATTCGGTATGCTCTTTCAGGAGGCAGCCCTCTTTGACTCTATGACAGTGGGTCAAAATGTGGCATTTCCCTTAGTGGAACATACAAAACTCGACAAAAGTGAAATATTGGAAATTGTTAGTGAAAGGCTTTCTCTAGTAGGCCTTAAGGGAGTGGAAGAAAAAATGCCCTCAGAACTCTCTGGGGGCATGAGAAAAAGGGTTGGCCTGGCCAGGGCCATTGCCCTTGAGCCAGAGATTATCCTTTTTGACGAACCCACTACCGGCCTTGACCCGATAATGGCCGATGCAATTAACCAGCTTATTATTGACACCCAGAGTCGCCTCAATGTAACCTGTGTAGTAATAAGCCATGATATCGAGGGCACATTCAAGATTGCCCATAATATCGCTATGCTGCTAAGAGGAAAAATAATTGAATATGGGACCCCAGAGGAAATTAAAAGGAGCACTAATCCTGCACTTAAACAATTTTTAGAAGGCAATTTAGAAGGTCCGATAAAGGTAATTTAGTTATCAGGTATCTGACTTAGAAATCCATTTGAAGAGAATAAATATGAATAACTTTAGTACAGAAATAAAGGTGGGACTCTTTGTGCTGGCAGGTATTATTATACTCTCCTACATGGCAATTAAGGTGGGCAAGTTTGATCTTGGGAAGAGAGGGGGATATACAATTGATGCCTACTTTGATAATGCTTCGGGTCTTAATAAAGATGTACCGGTGGAGATAGCAGGTATAGAGGTAGGGAGTGTTGAGGACATTAGTCTGGATAGAAGAAAGGCAAAGGTAACCATGAGAATCTCCCCTCATATATCCATACCATCTGATTCAAAGGCATTTATAAGGACAAAAGGTGTACTTGGTGACAAATTCATCGAGATAACACCTGGTAAACCGGAATTGCCATCTTTAAAGGATGGGGAGAGGATAGTAAACACCTATTCACCTACTGATATCGATCAATTGATAAATGTAATCGGCGATGTTGCTTTGGATATAAGGAAGATTTCAAAATCCCTCAGTAACGTGTTGGGAGGAAAAGAGGGAGAAGATAAAATGAGGCATATCTTGGACAATATGGACAACACCATCGCATCTTTGAATAGAATCATTTTAGATAATGAAAAGAGAATTAACTCCCTTTTAATCAATCTTAAGGAATTCAGTAAAGACATTAAGGATGTTTCAGGGATCAATAAGGAATATATAAATAAAATCGTAATTGACGTTAGAGAGACCACCACCCAACTTAAAGAGGCAGTTGGAGCATTTAGCAGCATTACCAAAAAGATTGATAGGGGCGAGGGTTCCCTGGGGAGGTTGGTAAATGATCCAAAGACTGTCGAAGATTTGAACCAGACCTTAGCTCATCTAAAAAGCATAACTGAAAAGATCGATTCTGGTGAAGGAACAATTGGTAAATTGATCAGCGATAGGCAAACGGGAGCGAGTCTGGACGAAACATTAGCCTCTTTAAAGAGTATAAGTAAAAAGATTGATTCTGGGAAGGGAACAATTGGTAAATTGATTAATGACGAACAGATAGCAGAGAGACTGGAAGAAACAATGACCGGAATAAGTGACTATTTTACCAAAACTGATGCATTCAGATTTGATATTGATTTCCATGCAGAACAGTTGACTCGACACAGCGATACTAAAGCATATCTTAATCTCAAGATACAGCCTAAGGCCGATAAATATTATCTCCTTGGTATTGTATCAGATCCTACGGGCGTGAAAACCACTACCGATACTACTACAACTCAGAACCCAGGTGGAACAACAACAACGCATGAAGAAAAGAGAGAGAGGGATAAATTAAAATTCACTGCCCAGATAGCAAAGAGATATTACGATCTGGTAATCAGGGGTGGAATAATAGAGTCAACAGGTGGTGCTGGGCTGGATTATTATTTTTTAGATGATCGGCTAAAACTGAGCTTTGAGGCCTTTGATTTTTCAACCGATGAGAGAACCCACCTAAAAAGTGGGGTAGATTTTACCTTTTTTAAATACCTTTACCTGACTACCGGTTTCGATGATTTTATAAATGACGAGGGCAGGTCTTCCTTCTTTGTGGGAGCAGGTTTAAGGTTCGAAGATGATGACATTAAATATCTCTTAACAGATGCCCCCATACCTAAACAATAGTAGTTTTAAGTCCGTTGTCAGTCACCAATCTAATTTGTATAAATATTTACTCCAATTATTCGTTCCAATCCGCCTGCGGTTGAACAACTTATACCAAGTTGCAACCATGTCATTGCGAGGAGCGAAGCGACGTGGCAATCTATCTTATTGAGATTGCTTC
>CAYTDY010000100.1:0-8305 GCA_964436665.1 uncultured Desulfobacteraceae bacterium | reverse complement strand
CGTCATATGCAAGCAGAATTCCGGGATGAGGCTTGAGGCTGTCCCGGTATCTATGGACATGGAATAATCTTCATGAAGATCAAAGATCTCAGCACTCACTACGAGGTATCAAAAGTCGCATAAAAGCTTTATGATATAGGCTGTGTTCCAAAATAAACCATTATATGCCAAGAGACCTTTGCAGACTCATAAAGGAGATAGGTTATGACGCAAGAGCAAGAATTCCCAAAAGTCGGCTTTGAATATCAGCTCATCTTGAAACATTTATTAGAACATACAGCAAAAATGCGACCCGAAGGTGAAATTGTCTATAAGGATCTTTTTCGGGGCAATTATGCACAGCTTTATGAAAGATGCCAGCGTTTGTCAAATGCCCTCAGGGGCTTGGGTGTGAAACAGGGCTCAAGAGTCATTTGCTTCGAATGGAACACACATCGCTTTCTTGAAACATATTTTGCTGTGCCCTGTATGGGCGCAATGTTGCACATGGGGAATCCGCTTCTAACACCTGAACAGATGGTCTATCTAATAAACCGAGTGCAGGATGATGTACTTATCTTTAACAAAGATTTTACATCAACAATTGAGTCGATCAGCGATAGATTAAAAACAGTTAAGCATTATATAGTATTAGCTGATGATGGAAAAGTGCCAGAGACAAAGTTAAATCCAATCTCAGAGTACGAGGAATTGTTGCGCTCTGCATCGCCAGAATATGAATATCCTGATCTGGATGAGAATACCGTGGCATCATTAAGCAACACGACTGGCACGACTGGAGATCCAAAGATATGCTTTTTTACCCATCGGCAACATATAATGCATACCCTTATCTGGGCACATATGCTTCAGAGTTTTTCAGGGGAAAGAGGATTAGATCCGCGCCGTGACCTGACAATACAGCTTGTGCCAATGTTTCACGCTCATGGCTGGGGTGTTCCTTATATGGCGACATTCCTAGGGTGCAAACAGGTATATCCTGGCAGATTCGATCCAAAGATGTTTTTTGAGATACTTAAAAAAGAGAAAAAGCCTGGGCAGGGTGGCTATATGGCCTGCGTTGCCACGATGCTTAACATGATTATATCCCATCCAGAGGTTGAGCACTATAAAGAATACTTAAAGGGCCTTATCTATGAAGGCGGAGGGATGCGGCTTAACAGCATACTTGCCAAAAAGGCAAAAGAACTGGGCATGGATATATGTTCAGGATGGGGCATGACAGAGGTATATACAAAGGTGGGTCTACAGTATCTAAAGCCTCACATGTTTAGTTGGCCGGAAGATAAGAAGATAGATTTTCTAAGCGGAACTGGCATGGCACCTGCGTTTGTTGAACAGAGAGTGGTAGATGAAAAAGGGAATGATGTGGTTAAGGATGGGAAAGCAGTTGGAGAAATTGTGCTCAGGGCCCCATGGCTCACAATGGGTTATTATATGGATACTGAGAAATCAAAAGAGCTATGGAGAGATGGCTGGATGCATACTGGAGATATGGCCACCATAGATGAAGAAGAAAGCGTATTGATTATTGACCGGACTAAGGATGTGATAAAGAGTGGTGGAGAATGGATTTCCAGCCTAACATTGGAGAATCTGATAAACATGCATCCAAAGGTCCAGGAAGTTGCAGTTTTTGGGGCACAATCGGAGAAGTGGGGAGAACGCCCGGTAGTTTTATTAGTGCCGAAAGATGAATATAAAGGAAAGATATCTGAGGAGGAACTGAAGGAACATATGACACAGTATGTGGGAGAGGGCAAGATATTAAAATGGTGGATACCGGATAGGTTCATATTTGTAAATGAAATACCTCGCACCAGCGTTGGTAAATTTGACAAAAAGGCGATGAGATCAAGTTATTGGGATGTGTTGGAGGGTAAAGAATAGCAAAGGAAAGTCTTGGGGATGTGAAGTTAATAAAGAAATATTAGTTAGGACATTGGCATTACTATCCTATGGAATCATATCATTTTAATGATCTCAGCATAATCCTTAATAAAGAAGGATCCCGAGAATTCTCCAAGGTCAGTTATCCAATTCGGTATGGCCGTTTTTCGGAGATAAAAACTCCAGATTATGTTTTTCAATTTAACCTGAATGGAGAAATAAAGTACATTCAAGGGCGAGGAAAAAGTTGGCCACATCCAGCAGAATGGCTGAAGCGAACAGTGGCAAACGATTGGATATACTACTCGTCAGGTGGTTACAACAGTGTTTATGATTTCTTTGGTGAATATTATCTTCCATGTCTCTCATATCCAAGCAACTCCATTATTAGCGACAACCCTTTTGACGATAATGCGGTAAGGTCTGCACTTACATCTTGGCAAAAATTGTTAACAAAAATTAAGGTACTGACCTCAAGCTTTATTCCACAGAGCCTCAAAGATTTCCTCATGCTTATCATTGAAAGTGACCCAAAGGCACTAAGGGTGAGATCCTACACATTACATAATTTGATTGAAGGGCAGATAACCGTTCTTCCGCCTGATACACGGCACGTGGACTATGAGGTCATTCCTATAATTATAGCGGATGGCTGTTTATTCAACTGTGGGTTTTGTCGAGTAAAGACAGAGCAAGATTTCTCGCCCCGCACCCAAAAAGATATTATAAGGCAAATTAAAACCTTGAAAGAGTTTTATGACCAAGATCTGTGCAATTATAATGCAGTTTTTTTAGGACAACATGATGCTCTTTGTGCTGGTCAAGAACTCCTTGAGTTTGCAGCAAGAAACGCCTATGAAATATTTGAATTTGAACGTTCTAATTTACAAGATTCCTGGTTGTTTCTTTTTGGTAGCGCAGATTCCCTTCTAAATTCTGAAGATGCTCTCTTTGAGTCATTAAACGGCCTACCTTTTACTACATATATTAACATTGGGCTTGAGTCTGCTGATCCAGCAACCCTGGCTGTATTGAAAAAACCTGTTAGTGTTGAAACCGTTGGTAGGGCTTTTGCCAGGATGCTGGATATAAACAGAAGGTATGAAAAAATCGAAGTAACCGCAAACTTCGTCTTTGGAGGTGACCTTCCGCGAAGTCATCTACCTTCTTGCATTGAGTTGACCAGAGAAAAATTAGATTGTTTTTACAACAAAGGTGCAATCTATCTATCACCTCTGATTGATGGAAAAACTAAAAAGCGAGAAACTAAAAGGGAGATATTGAAAAAATTCAATGAGGTAAAAACATTAAGTCGTCTCCCAACTTTTATTTACCTCATTCAAAGATTGTAAGCTACAATTCTTGTGTGCATATTATGGGGTAGCTATCAGCGATGACAGGATCAGCCAAAGTTTCAATGTGAATGTGTCTATAAAGGAAGGATCCGAACAGGGTTCCCCATTTTATTTAAGTATTTGGGGAATACTACATATTGTATTTTAATAAATAAATATAACAATATTTTGTGCTTTTATGCTTGACAATTATATTTTAATCATCTAATTAAAGTTAAACTTCTATAAGTATAACTGCTATAGGTTTTAGTGTTATGTATGCTGGGGGAGTTTTGAAACGGGTTAATGGCCTGACTTACGATAAGCTTACTTATTTTGTCCGTGCTGGCTATGTTAAACCAAAAAAAATTAAGAAAAAAAGCCTTTTATATAACGATTATTCTCAGGAAGATCTCGAGTTGATTAAACGTGTATGGGAACTCATTTCCAAGCATGATATTAAGACAAAGACAGCTTTTAAAAGTGCAGGAGAAGAAGTTGAAGACCTACAACTCACACTTAATTTAGGGACACCATCTAAAAATTCGGATCTATAATTCCATATTTCCTATGTTATTATTCAACAGGCTGTTTCCCAGATCATGTCCAAGACAGCAACTACCTAAAAAACATAATTAATTTATCTTTGATAATATTCAATATTATTATTTGGCAATAAGAATTTTATCTACTCGATTAACTTCCTTGCTAAGTCTGAGTTAACATTTTTATTTTTTTCCCTTAGTTGTCCTACTAATATCTTTTAGTATTTTTTCTAAATTTTCTAGTTCCTTCCCGTATTCAGCCCAGTTCCCTTGGCGTAAATAATCTTTGGCCTTATTATAGTGCTCCAGAGCCAAGCCTCCGAGATTATAGATATCCAGAGTTTCAGGAATACCAGGGGAAGCTACTTCTTTAGGGTATATTCTCTCCTCCAATAAACCGCGTAATGCCTTATCAAGGGTTTCTTTCATGATTAGGCGATTGCCAAAGGCAACAATAACCCTTTTTAATTCTGGTAAGGAAGCGGCCCTTGATTTGTCCAGCGCCGAAGAAATTCGAGCCCCTTTTCTTTGTGATTTCCTAAAAGGGCTGGGTTGAGGTGATGCTGTTGATGGCACTTCGCCCACTTCCTGTTTTGCTTCCAGGTAAACCGGTTCCACATAGATAAATGAGTCACCCACAGGAATAGCCAAAAGATTTCCCCTGATCACCCGGGAACCTCTCTGACCCCACAGGCTCAATTCCCGGGAGATCTCCGTTTGCTGATCCACCCTCGCTTCAATCTGCATCGGCCCATAGACCAGTTTTTCCTTGGGTAATTTGTAAACAAACAGATTCCCGTAGTTGGGCAGGTCACTTCTGGCCGACAGCCAGCCAATCATATTATCCTTCTTGGAAGGGGTGAAAGGGAGCATTAAAAGGAACTCCTCTTTATCCTCTCCAGGCAGTTTAATAATGATATAGTACGGTTTCATTGCCTGCCGAGTATCGCTGTATATCTCATCGGGAATCTGCCAGAGGTCTTCCTGGTTATAGAAGACCTGGACATCCTCCATGTGATAGGTTCTGTAGGTACCCACCTGGATCTCAAAGAGGTCCTTGGGGTACCGGATGTGCTTTTTCAGATCGGCAGGCATTTCATTGAAAGGCTTAAACAGATCAGGGAATATATTTAAATAGGTCCTAACAAGGGGATCCTTTTCATCAACCATGTAAAAACATACATCTCCATTGTAGGCATCAATAATTACCTTGACTGAGTTCCGGATATAGTTGAGATTTTTATTATTAAAATATTTATAAGACCGCTTGGAATAGGGATACATATTAGAGGTCGTATAGGCATCCTGGATCCAATAGAGCTTTCCCCCGGAGACGACCAGATACGGATCGCCGTCGTAATCCAGAAACGGGGCGATTGCACGTACCCGCCCGTCAATCCGGCGATTGTACATTATTCTGCTCTCAGGGCTTAAATAGGTGGTAAATAATATCTGGGGATCCAAAAATTCAATCGCAAATAAAAGCCTTCTCACAAAAGATTTGATGGGGACTCCTCCCCTTCCCTGGTAAATGGTATAGACATTCTTATCCCCCTTGGGATAATCAAATTCCTCTGTTTTAGTCTTTACCAGAACATATTGATCAGTTTCTTCTCCATAATAAATCTCCGGGCGCTCTAACTTGAGGTCTGCATCAATAACGGGCGGTAGATCCTTGATTAAGAGCCGCGGCAGCCCTTCTGCTGTCACTTCATTAACCGGGCTCAATGCTAACCCATAGCCATGAGTATAAATCAGATGTCTATTAACCCACGTTTTTGCCTGGGGAGGAAGTTGGTTTACGACCAGCTCGCGGGCAGACAACATGACCTGGCGTAACTGCTTATTGATGAGGTAGCGATCTACGTCTACATTGTTAAAATCGTAGTAGAGCCGTATCGATTGAATCTGTCTATAGGTTTGAAGCAGGGGACGTTCGTCCCAGATCCTGATATTCTGAATCGTCACATTGTGCTCATTGATGTCTTCTGCGCTGAGTTTGTCACTACCCGGGAAATCTACTTCTTTTATCTTGTTCAGATTATAGGCCTTACGGGTATATTCAATATTGTAGGCAATGTAGGGTGATTCCTTGGCTAATTCATTGGGCTTAACCACAATTTTTTGGACCGCGATGGGGAGAATATTTGCAAACAACAATACAGCCCCCAGCCAAATTCCTCCACTTATCCAGATTACTTTCATCCTGGGCTTAAAGGAGTTAAGAAAAAGGAGCAAGGCCCAGGCAAGGGAGACAAAAATCAAAACATTAAAAGCCAAGAGCTTGATATGGACATCGGTATAGCTGGCACCAAAGGCAGGTCCCTGTGTAGAATAGAGAAGTTTATAGGCTTTTAGATGATAACCCCAGGCCAGAAGTAGAACTATTATTCCACCCAGGAAAATAAGGTGTTTCTTGGTCTTCAATGCAATGGTAATTTTAGGTACAGCGATTGGCTTACCTTCCACTGGAGTAAGGTCACCAATTATTTGAAGACCGCCCAATTTCAGATACCATCCCATGGTTAGCAGGCCAGCCAAAATGAGAAATATTAATAACCCATTCTGGATGAAAAGGTAAAAGGGAAGAGAAAACACGTAAAAACCGATGTCTTTGTTAAAAATTGGGTCAGTGCTACCAAAAGGTTGCTGATATAGATAGCGCAGGGCCATATCCCATTGGTCTGATCCCTTTGATGCAATAAATAAACTAATAAGCAGAATAAAGGCTATTAAGAGAGAATGTAAGGACTTGCCTGAGAGGCCAAGCTGAGAAAAATAACCGCCCTCAGCTTTAAAGCGCATTTCTGTCGCATTCTCCGGGTTTAACCGTTGGGCTGCGTAGAGATTAAGGGATAGGATGAGAATAAAAACCAGCCAAACTATTAAACCAAAACCATATCTGCTCAAAAGCATCGTCCAGAAAACAGACGAAAAGGTAAGATTCCCAAACCACAGCCAATCAGGATAGATGGAAATCACTAACCAAAGCAAAATCAAAACGCAAATCCCGAACCCGATAAGTATTTTCTTCTTCATAACTTAATCTCCCTTAAGGTAATGGTAGTGGACTTCTTAAATAAATGGGCATGAATCGTATAGAGATTTTATCCCAACCAAAATACTCACCCCCAATTATTAATAATAGGGCCTTAAACTGTTTATTGCAAGTGGTTTTTGGATAAGTTTAAGGTCTGGACATTGTGATTTTATTATCTTTGGAAGGTAAGGGAAAAAATATATGAGGAAATTGTATCCTTCAAGATTTACTCTGAAGGCCTTAACAGATAGCAATGCCTGCACCAAATCTTCCTGTATCTCCTTTTTGATGCCTGTAGGAGAAGAATAGATCGGGATTATGGCAGGTACATCTCATTGCTATTTCTATGTTTTCTCTCTCTATGCCACAATAAAGAAGTTGTCTAAGATTCGCCTTCCATAAGTCAAAATAACCCTCGCCACCTTTTGATTCATTTAGTATGTAATCTTTCTTGGTGTGGAATATATTTTCTACCTGAGAGATAACTTCTGGACCAACCTCATAACAACATGGTCCGATAGATGGTCCAATTCCAACTAAAATATCCCGTGGTGAAGAACCAAAGACTTTTTGCATAGCCCTAACAATCTTTTGTGCAACACATTGTAGTGTACCTTTCCACCCTGCATGGGCGACCCCTATAGCCCTTTTTAGCGGGTCAAAAAACAACATCGGAACACAGTCGGCTACAAGAATTACCAGACAAATATCTGGTACATTGGTCACCATGGCATCTGTATCATTCATTGCCCCTTTATGATCATAGCAACCTTTACCTCTCATCTTTTCTGATATAATTGTAACATGACCAGAATGGATTTGTCTGGCCATAGTAAAGTGATTCAGTGAAATCCCAATGGTGGCGGCAAGCCTCTTTCGATTTTTAAGGACATCTTCGGGGTCATCTCCAACATGGAACCCTATATTTAGAGAGTTATATGGGGGTTTGCTGAAGCCGCCTTTTCGAGTTGATACAAAATGCCTGATTTCTTTAAACCCTGATAGGTTTTCAAAAAATAATATGTCTAATAAATCTATCTTTTTTTCAATCATGTAGTCCCCCAAAATTGCCGATATAAATTACAATACCATAAGACAAAATATACTGCATTTGCAAAGAAGTCGCCAGAGTGAATCTGCCTTTGAAACTATTCATATATGGTTGGTGACCAAAGCAGTTTTTTTGGATTTCTAACTCTATTTTTGGGTCCCCATTTCAAACTTTATGAGATTTCGTTGCATTAAGGGCCTAAAAGTTTAGCATGAATGGGCAAAATAACAAAACTATACCCTTGGGTAAATGGAATATAAGTTATTATAAGGTAGTATAGGTAATTTTTGGTTATATTTTTCTTGACAAGTTACAATCTTCTGTTAATCTGACTTCATTTTAAGTGGGGCTCTAACAGCATGAATAAAGAGATGTTAAACACCAAAGATTTAGCCAATTATTTGAACATAAATGAGAAACAGGTCTACAGGCTTATAAAGGAAAA
>CAYTDY010000099.1:0-8393 GCA_964436665.1 uncultured Desulfobacteraceae bacterium | reverse complement strand
ATTGGTGATCGTGCATGATCCCTCGGTTTTTGCACCTTTATCACAATCTCCGCCGGTGTTAGTACAATTATGAATTTTTTCGGTAAATGTTTCATCGGATTCAACTTTAGTGTCATGCGTTGTAGAGACCGTTACATTCTGAGAGGCTGATCCCCCAGAAACAAAAATTATAGATGTATCTTGTGCAGTATAATCATTATCTCCAGTTTGATCCTCCGCCGTTCCATCAACCGTCCTATAATAAACTGTAATTGTGTCACCATCGGTGGGCGCAGGATTGAGTGTTATTGTAAATGTAGCATCTGAACCCTCAGCAACATTACCGGCGTCAGTAATATCAACCTCATAATCTGCTGCGGATACAACAGAAGGAACGATAAGAAAAATGGATAAAAATATTAATAATAACTTTGAGATCTTTTTCAGATGCGCCCATCCCTTGGATATGCCCAGTGATAATGCAGTAATATGCTTCCTGTTATGGAACATAGGATTTTCTCCTTTTTTTTATTCTATTTATCCCACTGCCCCAAAATTTCCGGGCAAGATCATTAACAATGGACAACGGACAAAGTTCAACTAACATCTTATTAAAATGCCTTCCTAAAACCTACCTTTACAATGGACCGCCCTTGATGGGGAAGATTTGGGTTATACCTCCGGCCATATATAGTGTAAGCATGTACCTGGGACCCTCCAATGCCAATGGACGTTCCAGGGGCAATTCCTTCACTAAGAGTTAAGAAACGTGTGTTGGAATTTATGGATTGTTGAGAACTATTCCAACAGGCGTTATTAGGGTCTTTGATATCATTCTCAGTCACGCCGCTACCCATAGCAAGTATATAAGTGAGAGAGCCTATGTTATTGTCTTCCATATCCTGCGCGCATTCCATTGAAGCAGCCTCAGCCTGGTAAAGGTTCTGTTTAGATAGCTTTTCATTTCCCGCAATCTGGATTTCGATTTCTGAAGTTGTTGTTGCGTATATTCCTAAAAGGGTGAGCAACACTAACATAATCAGGGCTACGGCAAGAATAGAGCCATCCTCGTTTTTAAGCAGACATTTTTCTTTCATAACATTTATCCTTACATTACGGTTTTTGTTTAATCGAGAGCTTTGAAAAATGGCCACTCTGTCATTGCGAACGAATGTGAAGCAATCGCTAACTTATTGAGAATATAAAAGATTGCCACGTCGCTTTGCTCCTCGCAATGACTTGAAAGATAATTTTCAAAGGTCTCTAATCTCCAGACGTCAAGACGCCAATCTCTCGCTATGTGCCAATCTCTTGCTTTGCGCCATGCACTTTGCGCCATGCGTCAAGGCACGAGTATAGGTTTAACACAGAAAAGTGTGATTGGTGGTTTTGTTATCCCTTTTAATTGCCGTACAACCCTCATTGTTATGATCTTTGCATTAGTTAATGTAGTATTGTCCACATCATAGTCTATCACGTAACCAGTTGGGGCCGGAGGAGATGGGTCTGGTAAATTAGTCCCTGCATTCAAGAGAGGATCAGTATATTGCAGGGCCAGAAGCACTTCCATCCTGTCCTGGGCCAAGGTTGTGGCCTCTGTTACGCGATATGCAACGGAATTCCCCTGGATGGCGGCAGTCTGCATGGAAGCGACGGCCAGAAGGCCTATAGTTAAAATAGAGATAGCAACAATCACTTCCAGAATGGTGAAGCCACCCTCTCTTATTTTTTGCCCTGTTTTTAGATCAGCTTTCATGAGCCCTTTCTCCTAAAGATTTCGGCATTTAATATTCGTTGTTAAACGCTTGCGACGAAAGTTATCGTTTTGTGCGGGTAAAATGACTGCCCCTTGTTGATTAGTATAAATGGTAGTATCTGCATATCCGAGGTCTCCTTTGCCTGTTTTGGCTACAATCGTTATTTGCACTGATTTTATCTGTGAGATGTTTGTTGCGATTGTGACATTACCATTCCCATCGTCCTGCAGGTCGGCGCCGTTACTATTCAAGTATACAAAATTCAGGGCATCGATGTTTTCGGCTATAAGGTGACCGTTCCTTTGTAGATTAGTGCCAGAAAGGATGTATGTTATATTCTCATTGGCGTCATCTGTATCCCCATCAGGAGGTTCGCCATCATTTTTCCCTCTTATATCTTCTGTAAAATTGATGGAGTTTGCGTTTGCTGTTAAAATTCCCGCATTAGCATTAGCGCTTGGATCACAGCCTGCCATCCTGATCTCTCTTTGCATGTAATACATAGCTGAGCGTATATTCTTCTGCATGGAGGCAACCTGTTCCTGGGCAACATATGATTTCTGCTGCGAGTAAAATGTAGAATAGATAGCGGACATGACCACTGCTGATATGGCTAAGGCTATCAAAAGCTCTATTATTGTAAAGCCATGGTTGGTTAGCCTTTTGTGATTGTTCTTGTTCATACTCTAATTCCTTTTTTTTATTGCCAGGAACCGCTGGCCCACTTTAGTATAAGGATAACACCGCTTGTCCTTGTTCCTACACCATAAGTGGTGTCTCTGTTATTCTGGAGATAGACATAACCTCCTGTACCTGTGCCCCTCGAGTTGAACACTGCTATATCACCAGCATAACTTATATCATCCCCCGCTCCAAAAGGGTCTCCTGGTATGTCTGTAGTGGCATTTGCGTGGCCATAAGAGATTTCACCCCCGCTCCCGTAATCTGATAGATTAACCGTTTTTATCAAACTGTCATCGGCATCACCCCAGTTACCATTGGGGCCATATGACGAGATAGAATAGGTTCTCGCCCCAAAATTAAAAGCAATTCTCCAGCTCGTATTCTCCTTTACAGCACCTAATTTGGCCAACTGCATGTTTGAATAAAGATCCCTGGCAGCGCTTCTGAGTCTGTAATTCGGGAGCCAACGTGAAAAGCCGGGGATGGCGATAGAGGCTGCAATTGCCAGGATAGCAATAGTGACCAGGATCTCTATAAGTGTAAAACCGTTTTTTCTCGTCATTTGGACCTCTTAAGTTAAATAGGACGCAGATTTTCGCAGATATACACAGATAAAATCATTATTTATAAATTTAAAAATCCTGATAATCTGCGTCCAAAATAAAATTCCTATGCTATTAAATACAGCAAAACCAATGCCAAATAACCTGGTGTTTTATTTATCATGGTGGGTGGCATTTATCTTGTTGTTATTATTAAAAAAATGGTCTTTAAAGTCAAGATAATATATAATTGCTTGTTGAGGTTAACTGTAAAATCATTTATCAATTGTAAAATAATTTTACAGTTAAGGATTTTTATCTTTCTTTAGATATTCGAGGATAAACTTCTGAAAAAGATCAAAATCGCCTAATTTATTCTTAAAGATACTATACTACTTCATCATCCACTTTTTCATAATGGTGAACGAGTATGTTTCTGAATGATTCCATATTTTGATAATCGGGCAATTTCTCCTCGGGCAAGACCCCATGTGATGTGAGTATCGTAAAGGTTTCCCTATAGGTTTCGGGCTCTTTCCATCCCTGGTAAGATATTATGTGATTGGCAATATCAAACACTGTTTGGATAGTCATATGAATGTACCGCTCAACAAATGCACGATCACGGATGTTGTTTTTGTATTTTTCCCAACTAATATCCTTTGCATGACGAAGCTCATTTATATATTGAGACCTTTGAAAAATGGCCACTCTGTCATTGCGAACGAATGTGAAGCAATCTCTAACTCATTGAAAATATAAAAGATTGCCACGTCGCTTCGCTCCTCGCAATGACTTGTAAGATAATTTTTCAAAGGTCTCATATTGTTTGAGATTTGTGAGCTTCATGAGGATGACCTCGTCATTAACCATAGAGGTTAGCCCTCCTTATCCTTCTTAGATAATCGGTATCTAAATAATCCCGAATGGAATTAGCCCTAAATTGGAATGGGAAGTCACTCCCGTCATGATAAATGAGCTTTCCATATTTATAGATCTGATGTCGTAAAAATGGGCTGCTTTTTTTCATATCAATAAGATCAACATCTTTTTTTAAGAGATTTGATAGTTCGGTCTCCATATTGATCCTTGTAAAACCATCCACATTATTAAGAAACACTATCCCCAAATCAATATCGCTTTTTGATCTTTGATAACCAAACGCATGAGAGCCAAAGAGATAGATAGCGGAGATTTCAGGATGTGACCTGGCAAAGTTGGTTATTTTAGTTATTTGATCTTTATTAAGCATTTTAATACCATTTTAATCATATTTTAGCCTCTTTTATTAAGGAATACAAGCTGGGCTTCAATCTAATTCATATTCTTTAATCTTGGAGATAAGAATGGGGCGGCTGATTTCAAGAATCTTGGAAGCCTTGGAGCGGTTGCCACTGGTGAGTTCAAGGGCCTTCTGAATAAGATTGCGTTCCAGACGCTTGGAGGCCTTCTTGATGGATAGGGTATGTTCTCCATGGTTTGAGATTATTGAAGGTGGGAAGTCAGCTGGTGTGATCCATCTGCCCTTAGCAAGTAAAATCGCCCTCTCTATGAGGTTTTCCAGTTCTCTTATATTTCCTGGCCAAGAGTATGCCATAAGGACAGGCATAGCTTCAGAGGAAAGCCCTTCTATATTTTTTTTCAATTTCTTATTGAAAAGGTCGATAAAGTAGCCGATGAGAAGAGGGATGTCTCCCCGTCTTTCTCTAAGCGGAGGAAGATGAATGGCCATAACGTTAATACGGTAAAATAGATCCTCTCTGAATCTTCCCTCTTCAACCTCTTTATTTAGATCTTTTGATGTTGCAGCTATGACCCTGACATCTATTTTTTTCGAACCAACATCTCCTAATGGGGTTATTTCTTCTTCCTGTAGGACGCGTAATAATTTCACCTGAAGAGATAAGGGCAGTTCTCCGATCTCGTCAAGAAATATGGTTCCTCTGTCTGCCTCCTCAAAATGACCTATTTTGTCTCTGGTAGCATCGGTAAATGCACCTTTCTTATATCCAAACAATTCACTTTCAAGGAGGTTCTCAGGAATACCACCGCAGTTTATGGAAACCATGGACCCAGCAGCCCTGCTTCCATTATCATGGATGGCTCTTGCGATCAGCTCCTTTCCGGTGCCGCTTTCTCCTGTGATAAGCACAGTGGTCTTATGGCCAGCCACGTTACTAACAAGATCAAACACACGGGCCATAGACTCGCTTCGTGCCACGATGTTTCCAAAAGAATATTTTTGCTCTATTTTTTTTATCCTGTTTTGTAGCCTCAGATTCTCCTCTTTGAGCCGTTCTCGTTCTTCGGCCTTTTTTAATGTTAAAAGGACCTCATCTGGCTTAAATGGTTTACTAATATAGTCATAGGCCCCCAGCTTCATAGCCTCAATTGCTGTATCTACTGTTCCAAAGGCAGACATCATAATAACAGGGGTATCTTTTAATTTATCAGTCGCCGATTTTAGAAATGCCATCCCATCCATTCTGGGCATCTTTATATCGCAGAGGATAAAATGAAATCCTTCCCTTTCTATCACTTCCAGCCCTTCCTGCCCATCGGACGCTGTTTTGACCTCATAGCCAGATTTCCTTAATAGTACCCCAAGCATATGCCTCATGTTAGCTTCGTCTTCAATGATAAGGATCTGTTTTGTTGTCATGATAATAAAGTGCCTAAAGTTAAAAAGTGATCTAAAGTGCCTAAAGTTAAAAAGTGAGCTAAAATTTAATATTTTTTACTGCTTACTCGTTTCCAGTTTCAAGTTTCATGAAGTGGAAGGATAACGATCATTGTGGTACCCTTTCTCTTTTCACTTTTTGCCTTTATATCTCCATCCATATCTTCAACAATTCTCAAACTAACCGAAAGCCCTAACCCTGTTCCCTTTCCCGGTTCTTTTGTTGTATAAAATGGATCGAATATCCTATTAAGTTCTTCAGCAGGGAGTCCTGGCCCGTTATCGATAAATTCTATTTGGATCTTATTGCCATTTCCCTTTTCATCTGATTGACTCTCAGGCACTACACTGGTTTTTATTGATAGCACCTTATTTGGCATCCCATCCTTTGTTTGATTGGCCTCCATAGCATCGATTGCATTCACTAATAGATTCAAAAATACCTGTTTTAGTTTGTCCGGTTCAGCTAAGATAGTATCCTTTTTTGCCACTTGATTTAACATGATTTTAATATCAGACATCATAGGCTGAGGCCTTAGCATATCTAACATATCACCAATAATTTGATGAACGGATACTGCTTTCATCTCTCCCTTTGGTGGCCTGGAAAAGTCAAGAAGATTTCTTATAGTCCTATTTATTCTATCTATCTCATTTTCAATGCGATTAATAAAGTCTCCTCTTTCTTCTTTATTTAAGTCATCTCCTTTAAGAAGGTCTAAATAGCCAAGGACAATGCCTATCGGGTTTCCGATTTCATGGGCTACGCCTGAGGCTAATCTTCCAACTGAGGCTAATTTCTCGGATCTGATTATCTCTTCCTGTGCTTGTCTTAGCTCAAGATTGGCCTTTTTAAGAGAATTTATGGTTGACTTTAACTCCGTCTTATTGTCTTCAAGGCGTCTCAGCACCATGTTTAGGGCCCTTGATAGTTTACTAAACTCACTTTGTTCTGTATCGGAGGAAAGAAAAAAAATTTCTCCCTCTTTGAATTCCTCTGCCCTTTTAACAAGGCGATTGATTGGTCTTATTATAATCCTGTTAAGGAGATAAAACCCAAATAGTGCCAGAAACAGGGTATTTAATAGGATATAAAAGATAACAAGTTTATGATAAGGATGACTGAAGGGGACACGGTAAAGGCAGATCATAACAATATCTAATAATATCATGGCTAAAAGGAGAATGATCACAAAGATTGCAAAAATTCCTGTCTTTAGGCTATAGGCAGATAGTTTCATAAGTAAAGTTTAAAGTGTAAATTGCCTAAAGCCCGCCCTGGCCCAGACCTGGCTTATGAGCTTTATGGTTTTTTCAGAGCATATAACAGATTGCAGAGATAACTATTCAATGTAAGTACGTCGCGCCAGGGCGGGCTTTAGGCATTTAATTACAATGTAATATACCATCTTATTAATTCTGGTCCAAAAAATATATAGATAAAAGAAGAAATAGACAGGAAAGGTCCAAAAGGTATCTTATACCTGAGCCCTTTTTTGCTTAACAGTAAACTGCCACCACCAATTAAGGCCCCAATCAAACTACTCGAGAAGAGTATAAATGGTATCGCCTTCCATCCGAACCATGCACCCAACATTGCAAGGAGTTTAATATCACCACCTCCCATCCCATCCCGGCCAGTTAGCCATTTATATCCTATAGCTACCAACAATAAAAAACCACTTCCAATCAAAATTCCAAGGAGTGATTCAAACAAGGTAATTGAAGGGATAAAAAAGGAGGCCCCTATACCAAAGAATATCCCTGGAATAGATATAACATCTGGTATTATTTGATGATCAAGATCAATAAATGTTATAATAATCAAAGCAGCAGCAAGTAATAAAAACAGTAAGAGCTGTGCTGTTGGCCCATATTTGATAAAAAGCGCTAAAGAGATTAAACCAGATAATCCTTCCACTAAAGGATACCGAAAAGAGATTTGCTCTTTGCAGTGCCTGCATTTTCCTCCCAGAAGGAAATAACTTAAGATTGGAATGTTATCATAGAATTTTATTGGCTTGGAACAATTGGGGCAATAAGAGGAGGGTGATATAATTGATTCTTTTCTTGGCAGTCTATAAATACAAACATTCAAAAAGCTTCCCAATATCGTACCGAATAAAAAGATAAATAATAAAATCATAATACTTATTACTGTTTACTGGTTGCCAGTTAAAAAACGCAAGCAACGATTAAGTAACTAAAAACGAGAAAAATAATATAATCTGGACAAAATAGTTTAAGAATAATAAATTATTATATGGAGTATAAATATGCTTTTATCTATCAATCCAGACAATCCCCAGAAAAGGCTAATAGACAAGGCTGTTCAGGCATTGTATCAGGGGGGCCTGATAATCTATCCAACGGACACCTTTTATGGTATTGGTTGCGATCTTTTTAACAAAAAATCGATCAAACGTATATACCAGCTTAAAAGGAGACCTCTAACAAAGCCATTTTCCTTTATCTGTGCGAATCTAAAGGATATAAGCCTTTATGCAAAAGTTTCAAACTATGCCTATAGAGTTATGAGGAGGTTGCTGCCCGGACCTTATACCTTCATATTAGAAGGAACCAGGCTGGTACCCAAGCTAATGCTCACGAGAAGAAAAACAGTGGGTATAAGGATACCAGACAATAAAATCTGTTTAGCTATAGTAAAAAGTTTAGGCCGTCCCATTATTAGCACCAGTGTAAACCTTGATGAACCTGCAGTAATTCATGATACATATTCTTCTTTAGTTG
>CAYTDY010000098.1:0-8415 GCA_964436665.1 uncultured Desulfobacteraceae bacterium | reverse complement strand
GGCCTACCGGCTTGTCTTTGTGAGGGCATGGTAAAAAAAGACATCTCCATGCTCATTCACCAGGTAATTTCAAAGAGCTAAAATGTTACAAAACTTGATAACTCTTACTGCTAACTGGTTGGTTTATTTCATCTATCCAGTTTCGAGTAACTAAAATTTTAGACCATTCTCTCTTGCAGCATCAGCAAGCGCTTTAATCCTCCCATGATAGAGAAAGCCATTTCTGTCAAAAACAATCTTCTTGATACCTTTTTCTGTCCCCTTTCTTCCAATAGTCTTACCAACCAATACCGCACCTTTTATGTTACTGCTTATATCTTTAGCATTGGACTTAATTTCCTTGGAAATTGTTGATGTCGCCACCAAGGTTTCCCCAATGCTGTCATCTATGATTTGAGCATATATGTGCTTCGATGTCTTGAAAACGGTCAAACGTGGTCTTTCGGGTGTTCCTTTAATTTTCTTTCCCACTCTTTTTTTTCTTTTCAGCCTAGCCTCTCTTTTGTCTTTGATAGAGATCATTAAATTACTCGTTGCTTTTTTCTTGTTGCTGGTTACTGGTTAAAACGAGTAACGATTGACCAGTAACGAGTAACAATCATCATTTCTTTTATGTTTTTGCACCTATCTTTCCTGCTTTGCGTCTAACCCTTTCTTCCAGATATTTAACCCCTTTTCCTTTGTATGGCTCTGGGGCTCTAAAACTTCTAATCTTGGCTGCTGTAATCCCTAAAAGTTCCTTGTCTATACCACTCAAAACTAACTTATTCCTTTGATCAAGCTGACCTTCTATTCCTTTAGGAATTTGATATGTAATAGGATGTGAATATCCCAGATTAAATACTAATTGATTACCTGAAAGCTCAGCTCTATATCCTACACCAATTATCTCAAGGGTCTTCTTAAATCCCTCGGTAACCCCTAAAACCATATTGGCTATCAGCGAGCGAAAAAGACCGAAAAGTGATTTAGATTCTTTCGAGTTATCAGAAATTGATAACAATATTTGCGAACCATTGATACTTAACTTTACTTTAGGATGAATAAAGCGCTTTAATTCCCCCTTAGGCCCTTTTACAGATAACACTTCACCATCAAAGTTGACCTCCACTTCTTTTGGAACCATAATTGGCTTTCTGCCTACCCTTGACATCCCATATACTCTATTAATTTACTACCAAACCGAGCAAATGATCTCCCCCCCAATTCCCATTTTTCTTGCCTCTCTATCTGTCATTAATCCCTTAGAGGTTGAAAGGATATTGATACCAAAACCATTTAATACTCTTGGGATTTTTTTGTACCTTGAATATACTCTACAGCTTGGCTTACTTATTTTTTTAAAACCTTTAACAACAGGGCTTTTATCCTCGTTATATTTTAAATAGATTACTATAATACCTTGCTTTTTATCTTTAACTATCTTGTAATTCCTTACATATCCTTCGCTCTTTAATATCTCAACTATACTTATTTTAATTTTGGAGCATGGAACTTCTACTTTATCATATGAAGCCATAATCGCATTTCTAATCCTTGTTAGCATATCCGCAATAGGGTCAGTCATTGTCATTATGTATCTCCATTATTGCTCATCTACCAACTCGATTTAATAACACCGGGTATATCACCCCTTAAGGCCAAAGTTCTAAAACAAATCCTGCATACGCCAAATTTTCTCAAAAAAGCCCTGCTTCTGCCACAAATAGGGCACCTATTATAGTTACGAGAGGAAAAATTTTGCTTTTTCTTTGCCTTTGCAATCAAAGATTTTCTTGCCAAAATAGCCCCTTTCTCACTTCCGAAATAACAATCCCATCTTTTCAAGCATAAACCGGCCTTCTACATCTGAATTGGCTGTAGTAACAATAGTAATATTAAGCCCCTTAACCCTGTCTATCTTATCATAATTGATTTCAGGGAATATAATCTGCTCCTTAATGCCCAATGTATAATTACCTCGGCCGTCAAAGGCCTTATCTGATAATCCTCGAAAATCTCTAACCCTGGGAAGGGCTACATTAAAAAGCCTATCTAAAAAATAATACATCCTCTCCCTTCTTAATGTAACCATACATCCTATAGGCATTCCCTCCCTAACCTTAAAGCTTGCAATAGACCTCTTAGCTCTTGTAACAACAGGTCTCTGCGCACTAATAAGTGCTAATTCCTCTACAGCTGAATCCAGTACCTTAATATTATGTATTGCCTCACCAAGACCCATGTTGAGAACCACCTTATAAAGCCTTGGTACTTCCATGATATTTCTATAACCAAACTCTTTAGTCATAGCTGGTACAATTTCTTTTAAATATTTTTCCTTCAATCGAGACATGGTTTACTTATCTAATATCTCTCCACACTTTTTGCAAAATCTTACCTTACTACCATCTTCAAGTACCTTTTTGCCCACCCTTGTTGCCTCAGCACATTTTCCACAGACAAGCATCAGATTAGACAAATGAATTGGGGCCTCTTTTTCAATAATTCCACCTTTAGCAGTTTTAGGTCCAGCCCTGGTATGCCTTTTGACCATATTTAGCTTTTCTACTATGGCCCTTTCTTTTTTGGTAATCATCTTCAAGGCCGTGCCGATCTTTCCTTTTTCTTTGCCGGTGATTACCATTACCTTATCATTCTTTTTTATGTGAAACTTCTCCTTAGCCATAATTTATAATCTTTAGATAAATTAAAGTACCTCAGGGGCAAGAGAGATAATTTTCATAAATTTTTTTAACCTTAACTCCCTTGCAACGGGGCCGAAAATCCTTGTTCCAATTGGTTCATTTTGTTGACTGATTAACACAGCCGAATTATCATCAAATTTTATATATGAGCCATCCTCCCTTCTAATCTCCTTAGCTGTCCTGACTACAACTGCCCTCAAAACATCACCCTTTTTTACCTTGCTATTAGGCAAAGACTCTTTAACAGATACCACAATAACATCCCCTACCCTTGCATATTTTCTCCTTGTCCCACCAAGCACCTTTATGCAATATAGTTTCCTGGCGCCTGAATTATCAGCAACATTTAACAATGTTTGGGCCTGTATCATAGTAATTCCTAAGTGAACTAAAGCCTTCCCTGGCGCGACTTGCCTGGAATATGCTATTGTCGCTGTAATATTTCAGAAGCTGAGTCCGTGGAGCTCAGGCTTAAAAATCAGGTCTGGGCCAGGGTTTAAAGTGCCTAAAGTGCCTAAAATTTAATTAGGCACTTTTCTGATCCAAAATTTCTAATACCCTCCATCTCTTCAGCTTACTTATTGGGCGACTTTCGATTATTTTAACTTTATCACCTACCTGAAATTTATTATGTGGATCATGTACCATGTATTTTTTCCGGTACTTAATGTACTTTTTATATTTTCTATGCTTTGCCAATCTTTCAACCAACACCGTAACAGTCTTATCCATCCTGTTATTTAAAACAATGCCTCTCATCTCTTTTCTTTTCCCACGTCTCTCCATACTATGCCCCAGCTTTATTTTTCATGGCATCCTTTTCTTTCAATATGGTTTTAACCCGAGCAATGTCCCTTTTTGTCTTTTTTATAGCAGTGTGGTTACTTAACTGGCTCGTCGCCATCTGAAATCGAAGGTTAAACAACTCCCTTGTTAACTCCTTCTCTCGCTCCACTAATTCTTGTATACTCAATTCCCGTAACTCCTCTGCCTTCACGGTGTTAATAACTCCTACTTAAAAATTTAGTAGAAAAGGGTAATTTATAACCAGCCAGCCGAAATGCCTCTTTAGCTATCTTTCTATCAACACCTTCCATCTCATATAAAATCCTGCCAGGTTTTACTACTGCTACCCAAGCTTCAAAATTGCCTTTACCCTTCCCCATCCTTGTTTCAGCGGGCTTCTTAGTTATTGGCTTGTCTGGGAAGACCCTTATCCATATCTTACCGCCCTTCCTGACATGTCTTGTCATTGCTATCCTTGCAGCCTCTATTTGTCTGGCCGACATAAAGCCACACTCTGTTGCCTGGAGGCCAAAATCACCAAATTCAAGATCTGAACCTCTATAGGCCTTCCTTCTCATTCGACCTTTTTGCACAACTTTATGTTTAACCTTTTTTGGGCTTAACATAACTCGTCCTTTCTATTCCCCTTTATTAGGCCAAATTTCACCTTTGAAGATGGTTACCTTTACTCCTATAACACCATAAGTAGTAAAGGCCTCAACAAATCCATAGTCTATATCTGCCCTTAGGGTATGCAATGGTACCCTACCATCCCTGTACCATTCTCTCCTCGCCATCTCTGCACCACCCAGCCTACCACTACAGGAAATCTTTATACCCTTAGCACCAAATCTCATGGCCGAATTGACACCCTTCTTCATAGCCCTGCGAAAGGCCACCCTGCGAACCAATTGTATGGCTATATTCTCTGCAACCAATTGGGCTTCCAATTCTGGCCTTCTCACCTCTTTAATATCAATAAAAATATCCCGCTTTATTTTGGTCTCGATTTCCTTTTTAAGATTTTCTATCTCTGCTCCTCTTTTACCAATAATTATCCCAGGTCTCGATGTGTAAATCCTAAGCCTTACCTTATTGGCAGCCCTCTCAATCTCAATCTTAGACACACCAGCCTGATAAAGCCGCTTTTTTAAAAATTTCCGAATCTCACTGTCTTCTATGACAAGTGAAGCAAACTCGGAACCAGCAAACCACCTGCTATTCCATGTCTTATTAATTCCTAATCTCAATCCTACTGGATGTACCTTTTGGCCCACTAAAGCCTCCTTCTAATATGTCGGTCCTTTATTCCTTATCTGTTTTAATTGCTAATTGATAATTGACAATTGTTAACTGCTAATTGCTAAAGCTTATTTCTCATTAAGTATAACCGTCAAGTGGCTGGTTCTCTTTCTTATCCTTGTTGCACGACCCATGGCCCTTGGCCTAAATCTTTTTAGAGTTGGTCCTTCATCAGCAAATATATGCTTAATAAACAGATTATCTACATCAATATCAGGATATTGGCTGGCATTGGCAACAGCAGAATTGATTAACTTACGTAGAATAGGGGCCCCCTTTTGTGGGGCGAATGCTAATAAGTTGAGTGCCTCTTCAACCTTTTTTCCCTTCATCTCCTTCACAAGCAATCTAAACTTCCTGGGAGATGCTCGTATATATTTTGCAATAGCCTTGACTTCCATCCCTTAAATTAACCCTAAATATTTTGTATCTTTTTCCCTTTATCTATTTTTTCTTCCCTTTCAAGCCTGATCTCTTATCGCCTCCAGCATGACTGTAAAATATCCTTGTTGGTGAAAACTCACCTAATTTATGCCCAACCATATCCTCGGTAATAAATACCGGAACAAATTTCTTCCCATTATGCACAGCAAAAGTCAGACCAATAAACTCTGGTATTATAGTAGACCGCCTAGACCACGTCTTGATAACCTCATGGGTGTTCTCCCCTATGACCCTGTTTGCCTTTTTCATTAAACTCTCATCTACAAAAGGCCCTTTCTTTACTGAGCGTGGCAACCCTTTCTCCTTTCCTATTTCCTTCTTTTAATAATCAATTTGTCGCTCATCTTATTTCGCACTGTCCTATAGCCTTTAGTAGGCACACCCCAGGGTGTAACTGGATGCCTGCCTCCTGATGATTTCCCTTCTCCTCCTCCGAGTGGATGATCAACCGGGTTCATAGCTACACCTCTTACATGTGGCCTCCTCCCTAAATATCTTACTCTCCCTGCCTTACCAAAGGAAATGTTTTCATGATCTAAATTTCCTATCTCCCCAATGGTAGCCCGGCAATCCAATAAGATCATTCTTACCTCACCTGAGGGAAGCTTCACCTGAGCATACTTGCCTTCCTTGGCCATCAATTGGGCATATCCACCAGCACTTCTTACTAGCTGGCCACCATAACCTACATGTAGTTCTATATTATATATATGCGTACCTACGGGAATATTCGTTAAAGGCATACTATTGCCTATCTTGATCTCCACGCTCTCTCCAGATTCAACCCTATCACCAATATTTAATTCATCTGGGACCAATATATAAGATTTCTCTCCATCTAAATAGTGAAGGAGGGCAATCCTTGCCGACCTATTAGGATCGTATTCTATGGAAACCACTGTAGCCGGAATATTATCTTTTCGCCTTTTAAAATCAATAACCCTATATCTCCTTTTGTGACCTCCTCCCCTATGTCTGACAGTTATCCGGCCGGCAGAATTCCTGCCACCAGACTTTTTTATTGGCTTCAATAAGCTCTTTTCTGGCTTGATTCTTGTAATCTCCTCAAAAGTTGATACTGTCTGAAATCGCCTTCCGGGTGATGTTGGATTATTCTTCTTTAAAGTCATAATCTATACTATTTTGAAACCTAAAGCTGAAAACTTAAAATTTAAAATATTATATAGAAATTTCTTACTTTACATCCATTTTTCAATCTTCAATCCCTAAATCCCTTCAAAAAATTCGATATTCTCACCTGGTGCAAGCCTTACAATCGCCTTTTTCCAGTCTGCCTTTCTTCCCACATTCCTCCCTACCCTGCGTTCCTTGCCTCTGACATTCATCACCCTCACGCTTAAGACCTTGACCTTGAATATGGTCTCAATTGCTTCCTGTACTAATATCTTGTTAGCGCGTCTGTCCACTTCAAATGCAAGTTGATTCAATTGTTCCTTTTGCCTTGTACCTTTCTCTGTTATCAGAGGCTTCTTAATTATTTGATACAGATCCATCACTTAGCAAGGGTCTCCTCAACCATCCCTAAAGCTCCTTCAACAAATAAGAGATATTCATGACTTAAAATATCATAAACATTTAGACCTTCAGTCCTTAAGAGTTTAACCTTTCTAATATTTCTTGAAGACTTTTCAAGGTTCTCATCTTCCCTTTCCGTAACAATGAGAACATTATCTAAATCCAAGTTCTTTAAGATCTCAAAAAATTTCCCTGTGTTTATCTCCTCAAGATTGAAGTTATCAACTACGATGAGTTGACCTGTCTTGAATTTATCAGCCAAAGCCATCCTTAAAGCTGCCTTTTTTATCTTCTTATTAATCTTAAATGAATAATCTCTTGGCATAGGTCCAAAAGCTACACCACCACCCCTCCTCAAGGGGGAAGATGCCGCTCCTACCCTGGCCCTACCAGTCCCTTTCTGCCTCCATAGTTTTCTACTGCTTGCCTTTATCTTAGATCTATTTTTGCTCGAAGCACTACCAGCACGTGAACTGGCTAATTGACCCCTTACAACCTGATGAAGCATATCTTCTCTAATAGAAACATTGAAGATCTCATCCTTTATATCTCGCTCAAAAATCTTCTCACCCTTTAAATTATATACATCTATAAGGGCCATTAATTGCTTCGCTCCAAATTTTACAATTGACAATTGAAAATTGTTAATTGCTAATTTTTACCTCTAAAAGGCTCCCTCTACTGCCAGGAACTGAACCTTTCACTAAGATTAAGTTCTTTTCCTTTAATACATCAACTACCTTTAAATTCTTAACTGTCATTTTTTTGTTACCCATCCTGCCAGGAAGCTTCTTCCCTTTCATCACCCTGCTTGGGGTTGCACTGGCACCAATTGAACCCGGAACCTTGTGGGAGCGACAACCGTGACTCGTATCTCCTCCACTAAACCCCCATCTTTTAACAACTCCCGTAAAGCCCCTTCCCTTGCTAATACCCCTTACGGTTAATAAATCTCCAATATTAAACATCTCACTGTTAATCTCCTGTCCAACTTTAAATGAATCAACATCATCTACTTTTAGCTCCCGTAAAAAGGCAGAGCTACCCTTTCCTGCTGCCTTAAAATGACCCAATAGGGGCTTATTTAGTCGTTTATCCTTTTTTGTCTGAAAACCTACCTGAATAGCATTATATCCCTCTTTCTCGACCCTTTTAATCTGAATTATATAACATGGGCCAACCTCCAGTACAGAGACAGGTATGCTTTCACCATTCTCACGAAAAACACGTGTCATACCAATCTTTTTTCCCAAAATACCTTTGATCATCTTCTCTTTTTACTCTAAAGCTTTATCTCTACATCCACACCAGCAGCAAGATCCAATTTCATAAGGGCATCCACTGTTTGCTGAGTGGGTTCTAAAATATCTATCAACCTCTTATGGGTCCTTATCTCAAACTGTTCTCTCGATTTTTTATCCACGTGAGGCGATCTTAAAACACAATATTTACTAATCTCCGTTGGAAGTGGTATTGGACCTGCAACCTTTGCTCCAGTTTCTTTAGCAGTATCCACGATCTCTGAAACAGATTGATCTAAAAGTTTATGATCGTATGCCTTTAGCCTAATACGGATCTTCTGATTATTCATAATAATCTTCTTCTCTTATTCCATTATATCACTTATTACTCCAGCACCAACTGTCTTACCGCCTTCTCG
>CAYTDY010000097.1:5398-8452 GCA_964436665.1 uncultured Desulfobacteraceae bacterium | reverse complement strand
CTTGACGACACCCCAAGGATTTACATCAAAAAAAGTGCCTAAAATGCCTAAAGTTATAAATGCCTAAAGTTTAAACAGAAAATCAAATTTTTTGTCCCGAGATAATCCATTAATAAATTGCACCAATAGAAGCTCTTAATTAATTGTGAATTAGGCCCTCATTTTATTAATTCCTAAATTCGCAATTCCAGATAATCCTATCCATAACTTTAGTTCACTTTAGCTCACTTTGAACCCTGGCCCAGACCTGACCTATAATCTTGACAGGCTGATCAGAGCACGTAGCACCTTATAGACTTAACTGTCTGATTTAAGCACGTCGCACCAGGGCGGGCTTTAGGCACTTCAGATGCCTTTTACTATAAACACATCTCCTTTCCGCCATTGGTGGACCAGAATTCTCCCAGCTTCATGGGCCTTTTTAGCTGAGTCAAAAAGACCAAAGATGCTTGGACCACTACCCGTCATCAACGTACCAAGAGCACCTAACTTTATTAAGGAGGCCTTAATCGAGCAAAGAAAAGGATATTTACTTAAGGTAACTCTTTCAAGATCATTGAAAAGTAAATCTGGGATATTGATGAAAATACCTTTTTCAAAACGTTTAATTTTATTCTTATTCTCTTTATTTGTCAACCTTAATTCGGTCATTTTATAGGCCCATGCTGTCGAGACCATAAGATTCGGACTAACAATAACATACCAAAATGAAGGAAAATCTTTTATTGGCTGCAATTTTTCTCCAATTCCCCTGGCTATAGCTGGCCTTTGCAAGAGAAAGAATGGGACATCTGCGCCAAGAGAAAGGGCGAGTTTTTCAAGATCTTCTTTTGAGAGGGGGCTTCCCCAAAGCTGGTTTAGCCCTTTCAATGTTGCTGCAGCATCACTGCTGCCACCACCCAAACCAGAAGCCACAGGTATCCTTTTGATTGCTTTTATCTTGGCCCCTTTCTTTATCCCAGTTTTTTCAAAAAAAGAGATAGCCGCTCTGTTAACCAGATTGTTTTGGCCTTTGGGCAGCTCCCTACCGCTCCAATAAACCCTTAATCCCCTTTCTAACTTACTTATCTTTAGCTTATCATAGAGAGACACAGGAACTAAAGCAGATACCAACTCATGATACCAATCAACCCTCCGGCCAGTAATCTTTAGTAACAAGTTTATCTTAGCTGGGGCCAAGATTTCAATTGTGGCCTTATTAAGGAAATGGGAGTTGGATCTCTCATTTGTTGGCGTGGAGGGCATTATTATTCGCTTGCTTTAACAAAACGCACGCGTAGATCGTAGAGAAGATGCTCCAGGAGCTTTTCCTCTTCTTGACTAAGATTGCCCTTGGTTTTTTCTTTGAGTAGGCAGATAATATCAATCGATTGCTTAGCTAATGCCAAGTCTTTCTTTTTTTCTCCTGACTGAGGATCCGCGATTTCACCAAGATGAAGGAGGGTTGAAGAGCTAAGTGAGAGAAGAAAGGAGGAAAAATTGATTTCTGGTAAGGGAGTAAAGCCCTTCTCTTCTTTTTTCTCTTTTTCCTTGTCCTTGCCTTCTTCCTTTTCAGCCTTTTTAAATTCTTCCTTTAATTTTCCCTGAGTGTCAAAAGTTCTTTTATCTTTAACAATAAATCCTGGACCATGTATTTCTTCTTCAGACATGTTTTCCTCCATAATCTATAAAGTTTCTACTCACGTTTGTAAGCACTTAGCTTTCAGCAAAAACAAAAAGTTAAATCTTTTTATATTAATTTTGCTAATTTATATTGTAAATGTAACAGAATTTAGTGATATTGTGCAAGAGAAAATTTTTATATATCCCTTCCCTTACATTGTGTAGAAATTAGTCAAAAAGCACTATAAAGGCATTGCTCATCAGGGTGCTTTACATGGTACCTGATATTGTTATTGTAAGTTCAGTATTAGGAGAAATCGCCTTGACAGGGGTATATCTATTTAGTTAATTTGAATGTGTAAAAGGCGGGCGATGAAAAGACGTTTTAGCAGACAAATGGATATAGGGGGGGTAAAGATAGGCGGTGGAGCCCCGGTAGTGGTACAATCTATGACCAATACCCCAACTCAGAATGTAGATGCCACTGTCAGACAAATAGACCACTTAGGAAGCGCTGGCTGTGAGGTTGTTCGCCTGGCAGTGCCAGATATGGAAGCAGCTTCTGCCCTTAGAGAGATAAAATCTCAGGTATCTCTTCCTATTATTGCTGATATTCATTTTGACTACAGGCTCGCCTTGGCAGCTATAAAGAACGGTGCGGATGGGCTCAGATTGAATCCAGGCAACATTGGTGGAAAGAAAGAAATCCAGAAGATTGTTGCCGCTGCTCGCTCCCTTGCTATTCCTATAAGGATCGGGGTCAACTCTGGCTCTATTAATAGGGCTATTCTAAGAAAATATGGTCACCCGACACCAGAAGCTATGGTTGAGAGTGCTATGAGCCATGTAAGAATCTTGGAGGATTTAGATTTCCATTTGATTAAAATCTCCCTGAAATCATCAGATGTATTACAAATGATATCGGCCTATAGGCTTCTGAGCGAGAAGGTTGATTACCCCCTCCATTTAGGTGTAACTGAGGCTGGGAGTCTCATATCTGGGACTGTTAAGAACTCCTTAGGGATAGGATTATTACTGTCAGAGGGTATAGGAGATACAATCAGAGTTTCTCTAACTCATGATCCGGTTGATGAGGTTAAGGTCGCATATAATATTTTAAAGGCCCTGGGTTTGAGGCAGAGGGGAGTGGAAATTATATCCTGCCCTACATGTGGAAGATGTCAAATAGATCTCTTTAAACTGGTGGAAAAAATTGAAAATGATCTGGCTCAGATTACAACCCCTATTAAGATAGCTATTATGGGATGTGTTGTAAATGGGCCTGGAGAGGCAAGAGAGGCCGACATTGGTATTGCCGGTGGACATGGCCAGGGCACATTGTTTAAGAAAGGTAAATTAGTTAAAAAAGTGCCTGAGTCAGATCTTGCAAGGGTACTTATTCAAGAAGTCAAAAAAATGGTCAACTAACGAATATTTTCAATTGACGATTTT
>CAYTDY010000097.1:0-5388 GCA_964436665.1 uncultured Desulfobacteraceae bacterium | reverse complement strand
ATTTTCGATAGTCAATCCTCATTAGTCAATAGTCATTTGCCACTTGTGAATGATATTAAGGGGCAGATACTTCCTGATTTAACAAATGACCAATGACAAATGACGTTACCTATATTATGGCATCTATTTCAAGACGATATTCACAATTCTTTATTCCAACACTTAAAGAGATACCGGCCGAGGCTGAGATTATAAGCCACCAATTAATGCTCAGAGCTGGTCTGATAAAAAAGCTGGCAGCGGGAATCTATACCTATCTTCCTTTTGGTTTGATGGCCCTTAGAAAGGCGGAGAGCATTGTCAGGGAAGAGATGAATAAGGCAGGTGCTATTGAACTCTTGCTCCCAGCGGTACAACCAGGTGATTTATGGATGGAAAGCGGTCGATGGGATTTTTATGGACCAGAGCTCTTAAGGTTCAGGGATCGACACAACAAGGAGTCATGTTTGGGGCCAACCCATGAGGAGGTGATTACTGACCTGGCGCGAAGGGAAATCCATTCATACAAACAACTGCCCATTAACCTTTATCAGATACAGACTAAGTTCAGGGACGAGATCAGGCCGAGATTTGGGGTCATGAGGGCTCGGGAATTTATTATGAAAGATGCCTACAGCTTTGATATTGATGAAGAGGGATCCAACCGGAGTTATAAGAGAATGTATACGGCATACGAGGCTATCTTTAGAAGATGTGGACTGAAATTCCGAGCAGTCGAGGCGGATACAGGGCCTATAGGTGGTAGTTTTTCTCATGAATTCATGGTCCTATCAAATAGTGGTGAGGATGATATTGTAAGCTGTCAAAATTGTGAGTATGCCTCCAACTTAGAAAAGGCGGAGGTAATAGTAAGGGAGGATGATTTCAGACATACTGAGAAAGAAAAAGAACTACAAGTTGTAGATACACCAGGAATAAGAACCATAGATGAGGTAACTAAATTTCTATCAATTAGGCCTGAGGCATTGGTCAAAACCCTCATCTATCAAACTGAGCATGGGCCAGTAGCTGTTTTAGTTAGGGGAGACCATGAATTAAATGAAACCAAATTTAAAAATGTCCTTAAAGTTCAAGAACTTACTATGGCAGATCCAGGAACTGTATTTGATGTAACTGGTGCCCCAATGGGCTTCGCTGGAGCCATTGGTTTAAAGGTTAAGATAATTGCCGACCTTGGAGTTAAAGGAATGAAAAACATGGTAATGGGGGCAAACCAGAAAGATAAGCATATCCTAAATCTAAATGAAGGCAGGGATTTTCAGGTAGAGAAATATGCAGACTTAAGGATGATAACTGCCGCTGACCCATGCCCCAGGTGTGGAGGGGAGTTAAAGTTTAGTAAAGGAATAGAGGTTGGTCAGGTCTTTAAGTTAGGGACCAAGTACTCTACAGCCCTTAAGGCCAATTTTCTAGATAAGAATGGCCGGGAAACTCCCATTGTCATGGGGTGTTATGGAATAGGTATTGGAAGAACAGTTGCAGCAGCAATAGAGCAGAGTCACGACGAGAATGGTATTATCTTTCCCATATCTATTTCCCCTTTTGAGGTAACGATTCTACCCCTTGAAATGCATGAATCCCCTGTCAGAAAAACGGCCGAAAATCTATACCAAAACCTGAGTGATTTAGGCCTAGCAGTCTTTCTCGATGACAGGGATGAAAGACCTGGTTTCAAATTTAAGGACGCTGATCTTTTGGGCATACCTGTGAGGGTCACCGTTAGTTCAAAAACACTCAAAAAAGACTCCATTGAGATCAAGTTACGTTCTAATCCAGATCTCAAATTAGTACCTATAAACAAAGCCCATAAAGCGATAAAGAAGGTTGTTCAGAGACTCTATGATTCGCTTAAATGACATAACATCAAAGATCCTTTCTTACCATCCAACTGCAGACATAGGTCTCATTGAAAAAGCATATGTCTATTCAGCCAAGGTTCATAAGGGACAGGTCCGTTTATCCGGGGAAGCATACCTTTCCCACCCCTTGGAAGTTGCTGGAATTCTTACCAATATGAAAATGGACGAAGTGAGTGTTGCCTCTGGCCTTCTCCATGATACAGTTGAGGATACGTTAGCTGAACTAACAGATATTGAATATATATTCGGCAAGGAGGTGACGGCCATAGTAGATGGTGTTACCAAGATAAGCAAGATACATTTTTTGAGCAAAGAGGTAGAGCAGGCAGAGAATATAAGAAAGATGATTCTTGCTATGGCTACCGATATCAGAGTCCTTATGGTTAAATTGGCAGATCGATTGCATAATATGCAGACCCTCGGTTTTCAACCCCCTGAAAAGCAGGAAACAATTGCAAAGGAGACCCTTGATATTTATGCACCTCTTGCAGGAAGGATGGGTATTTACTGGCTAATGTCGACCCTGGAAGATCTCTCTCTTTTTTATCTTGAGCCAAAAATTTATGAAGATATAAGGTTAGGGATTGCCCAGAGGCATGATGCACAGGAAAGATTTATTAAGGAGATAAAGGAGGTTTTATCCAAGAGATTAAACGAGGCTAATATAAAGTTCACTATAAAGGGAAGACATAAACATTTTTTTAGTATTTATCAAAAGATGATGGAGCAGGATCTGAATATAGATCAAGTCTATGATATTTTGGCCTTCAGGATAATAGTGAATTCTGTAAAGGACTGCTATGAGGTTTTAGGTCTGATCCATTCTATGTGGAAACCAGTGGCCAGCCACTTTAAAGATTATATATCCTTACCTAAGGCCAATATGTATCAGTCCTTGCACACCACAGTAATCACCTCTCTGGGTGAAAGAATGGAGATACAGATAAGAACATGGGATATGGACAAAATATCAGAAGATGGAATCGCCGCTCACTGGAGGTATAAAGAGGGAAATAGATCAGGCAAAGAGATGTACGATCAATATGCATGGATGAGACAGTTGTTAGAATGGCAGAAAAGCCTGACTGACCCAAAGGAATTTTTAGAAACAGTCAGGATGGATCTTTTTAGCAGTGAGGTCTATGTTTTTACGCCTAAAGGCGAGGTCAAGGGATTTCCCAAGGGTGCAACCCCAGTGGATTTTGCCTATAGTATTCATTCAGAGGTTGGAAATAGATGTATGGGTGCTAAGGTAAATGAGAAAATAGTCCCTTTGAACTATCGACTTAGGAATGGAGATATAGTCCAGATTATTACCTCAAAAAATCATAAGTCCAGTAAGGATTGGCTCAATTTTGTAAAGACATCCACAGCCAGGGCCAGGATCAGACAATGGATAAAAAAAGATGAGAGGAAAGATAGTATAACTATTGGAAAGGATATCCTGGAAAAAGAGCTCAGAAAAGTTAACCTTAAATTATCCAAGCTGATCAGTAGCGAACAGATTTTAGATGTGGCGCATAGATTCTCACTCAAGAGCGTGGATGATCTGCTGGCCAGTATTGGCTATGGTAAAATCTCAGCAAAGCAGATTTTAAACCGGCTTACTCCCCGTTTAAAAATAGAAGAGGATAAGCCAGAGGGCTTTGTTCAGAAAATAGTTCACAGGATAAAAAGAAAAAAGGTAGAGACTGGGATTAAGGTTAAAGGGATGAGTGATATGCTCATTCACTTTGGAAAATGCTGTCAACCTCTGCCAGGGAAGCCAGTTATCGGTTTTATTACAAGGGGAAGGGGGGTCACAATTCATGCAAAAGATTGTAGGTATATTAGAAATGTTGATCTAGATAGATTGGTGGAGGTTGAATGGGACGTTGAAGAGGATGTGAATTATTTAGCAAGTTTGAAGATTACCACTCTCGACAAAAAGGGTATACTCGCCAATATAAGTGCTATATTTGCTCAGAGCGAGGTTAATATTCTAGATGCAGCTGTCAAGACGACAATTGATAAAAAGGGGATATCCACCTTTTCCATTGAGGTTTCTGATTATAATCAATTAAGAAATGTTATCTTAAAAATAAAGAACATTAAGGAGGTGTTAAAGGTGGAAAGGATCTGAAAAACAGTAGGCAGTATGGAGTAGACAGTTTATCGCTTACTGCCTACTGCTTACTTAATATGCCAGCCCGGATCTTAGACACCTCGTACAGACCTTCATTTTTTTAGTCTGACCTTTTATTTTGACCCTTACCGTCTGGAGGTTTGGATACCAACGCCTTTTAGTCTTATTGTGGGCATGACTTACATTATTGCCTGCAACAGGTCTTTTACCGCATATTTCACATACCTTGGACATCTTAGTATTTCCTTTTTTTTGTCCTGTAATTTTCCTTCATTCTTATACCTTTAACCTAATTCAGTCAAGCCGGAACAAAAAATTCGAAACTCTAAGCACGAAATCCCTGGCCCAGACCTATATTATAAGGACTGTGTTTATGACCACGGAAACCATAATCATGCCGAGATAGAACTATGTTTAAATCACGTCGCGCTAGGGCGGGCCGAAACAATATCGAATGACCAAAAATAAAAATACAAAAACAAATTTCATTACTAAAGCACTAGCTCCATTTAACAGATTCCCCCATTTTTATCAACTCATTAATTAGGATATCTGCCTCATTTGTTATCAGGTCATATGCATTGCTTAATGGTGGACTAAAGATGGTCTCATATTGAGAGATTTTCCCTAAAGGAATCTCTTCACCTATCATCAGGAGTACCTTCTCAGCTATCCTGCTGATTTCCCTTGGCCCCAACATTTGGACGCCAAGCAATGTCTGTTTATCTGGATCAGCAATTAACTTAGCCCAGATATCCTCCCCGTTAAACATCTTCTTTCGAGTCGTCGCCTTTCTAACTACGGATAAAACCTCCAACCCCTCGCTCTTAGCTACACTTTCTTTTATCCCTACAGATACAACCGTAGTTCCAAAGATTTCTGCCCCGAATGTATTTAACGAGCCCAAAAAGGGCACTATATTACCGAAGTGGATATTCCGTCCAATGACCCTTCCGTTTCTATTGGAGTGTGTTGCCAAGGCAGTTATAATTTTTTTTCCATTTACCATATTCCATCCTTCAATGCAATCTCCTGCTGCATATATAGATGGATCATTTGTTTGAAGGTACTGGTTCACCTCAATTCCACCGGTCTTACCAATCTTCAGTCCAGCCTCTCTTGCCAGCTCCACATTCGGAACAATTCCTTTGGCCACAAGAACCCAGTCTGCCCCCACTGCTTCACCGTTTGAGAGAAAGAGCTTGATCTCATCTTTCCCAGACTCTGCCTTAACAACAGAAGTAGAATAGTGCAGTGAGATCCCTTCATTTTTTAAAACAGGATGGAGTTTTTCACTCATATCAGGATCAAGTTGCTGGGAAAGGAGGCTGTTAGAGGATACTATAATAGAAACAGACGAATAACCTTTTTTTATCAGTGTTTCAGCCATCTCTAACCCTATTA